>JADEWQ010000196.1 GCA_015207585.1 Pleurocapsales cyanobacterium LEGE 06147
ACACGAGATCGTAATCGAAGAAGACGCTTTAATCTTCGATTAAGTCTCTGAGCTGGAATTTATAATTATCGGTTGGGCTCTCAGTCAAAATATGAATTTTTTGATTAGTTATGCAAGAGGTCTATTGTTTTAGGGTTGACTTGTTTGGCTTTATGTTCCATGAAGCGATGAAATAATGCGGTAATCGTTAGAAACTCTGCTTTGCCAGCTTCTGAAAGTTTTTCTGGTTTGTATTTAGCTAAAGTCGTGTCGAAGTTGCCACTGATAATGTCTAACTCAATCTGTTGGGCTTTAGCTTCTGCTACTTTTCGATTTAATAAGGTATCTGGTACGCCAAGTGCAAAGGCGTAGCGTTTACCACCGTGAGAGAATCGCAATCGCAACCAGTTTTTATCGTTTTCGACCTTGACAGTTCCCTTGCGAGCTTTGGAACGCTTTTCACTCTCTAGTAAAGCTTTGTCAGCGACCTGAGATGTAGTCATAAGAGTTACTTCTCATCATTTAGTTGTCTACCAATTCTCTACCAATTTTAGGTCGAAACTTATTGAAAATGACCCAACCCTAATGCCTTATTGAGAATGTAAAGGAGAAGAAAAAGCCTGCCAATATGCGAAAACTCCGCTCAGTGAGGGGAGTTCCGAGGAAGCCCGTGATGAGGATTGAACTCATGACCTCACCCTTACCAAGGGTGTGCTCTACCACTGAGCTACACGGGCATATTATAATGGTCAAATTAAAAAGCGCTTTTTAATTTTTAATTACTTTGAGTGGTGGGCCGGGCTGGATTCGAACCAGCGTAGGCATAGCCAGCGGATTTACAGTCCGCCCCCATTAACCACTCGGGCACCGACCCTTTTGTGTCACGATTAATAATCGTAGCATATCTTAGACAGATTTTTAAATGCAAAAGCAATTTTTTGTTTTGGCGATCTCGCGAAGCAACTCGCACTTAAGCGAGACCGCCTGCAGTTTCGCTGACCCCTAAGCTATTTGCAGTTACTCCAATCAGTTAATCGTGTAAGCAGAGTTAAGAGCCCATAAGATTAGCGCAATAATGCTACCGAAGACAAGAATGGCGGAGACAGCAACAACAATTGGTTTGTCGGCTCCCTCAAACTTCATAATTCCACGGTTTAAGTCTGACATAATACTCCGCTCCTCATCTGTAGTTTGTTTCTAAACAAAGGTCTAATGAATTCAGAATATTAATTGGGCTGACGTAAGAATTTTTGCCCTTTATATTATAGTTCGAAGTCTTTTACTGGAGGTGCGACTTTTTAACCCAAAAACCCAAAGAAGGATAAAAGTCGCGTAGGCTAAATGAAAATATTGCTGATTATTGTAACTGCTTTAGTGGGAATTCTTATTATCGTTGAAGGTAGTCTGCGCATCATTGTGGGTTTGGGAAATCCTCCTCTTTATCTTGCAGATGAAGAAATCGGTTATTTACTCGCACCCAATCAGCAAGTTCGTCGTCGAGGCAATCGGATCGAGATTAACCAATACTCGATGCGAAGTAAAGCGATCGCCCCCAAAAAACCAATTTCTACTTGGCGAATAATGCTATTGGGAGACTCGATTGTCAACGGTGGCTGGTGGACGGATCGAAATGAGACAATTTCTGCCTTAATAGAGGGTCAATTAACCTCCTATTCTGCTGCTCATTCGGTAGAGGTGCTTAATGCTTCGGCTAATTCTTGGGGACCTCGGAACCAATTAGCTTATTTGCGCCGTTTTGGTTTGTTCGATGCTGACGCAATCGTTTTAATTATTAATACCGACGATTTGTTTGCTACTGCACCGACTTCTTTACCTGTAGGACGCGATCGCAATTATCCAGACCGCAAACCAATCCTAGCTTTAGTCGAGTTATATACTCACTTATTAGGCAAGGATAAACCAATGAAAGGAATAGAAACAATTCAAAAAGAAAAGGGCGATCGGGTCGGATCTAATTTGCAGGCAATTAGAGAAATCAAAAAGCTTGCTTTGGACGCAAACGCTCAGTTTGTCTTGGCAATGACCCCTTTACTCAGAGAAGTAAGTGAAATGGGTTCGCGAGATTATGAAAGTAAGGCAAGAAATCGTCTTCAGGAATTTGCCACTACCGAGCAAATCTTTTATCTTGATTTTTTGCCCATTTTCCGAGATTTTCCCCAACCGGAGTTTCTCTATCGCGACCACATCCACCTCAGTCCTTCGGGAAATCGGCTAGTTAGTGACTCTCTCAGCCAACTTCTTCAACAGAAACTGCAGCTAGCATTAACCGATGATTAGCTGGTAAATCCTAAGAAGCGATTATCTCAGGACAGTTAACCTTTTGATATTGCCAATCGGAATGATGCCAAGCTTGACCATCAAGAGCCATTTGCTCGATAAGACTGGCTAAACGCAATGCTTTGAGAGCTTGTTCTCCGCCAACAGAGGGCTGATTGCCTCCACGGACGCACCCGACAAAGTGTTCTAATTCTGCATGCAATGGCTCGATATTGGTAGTATATACTTTTTCAATCAAACCATCTTGTCGATAAAGTACTTGACCGTGATCGGTAGTGTAGTTGGCTGTTGTTTGTCGATGAATCAAAATTTCGTGGTTGAGAAAATCGGTTTCGATCAGAGAATTTTTGCAGTGAGCAGCCAAACAACGAATTTTACGATGGGTTACCTTACTTGCCGTCAGCGTTGCCACTATACCATTGGCAAAACCTAAAGTAGCAGTAACATAATCTAGATAGCCAGCATTAGCAGCACTACTACCACTAGCATTTAATTTAACTACTGGTGCTGCGGTTAGATCGAGCAACAAATCGATATCGTGAATCATCAAATCGAGAACCACAGACACATCGTTAGCACGTTGCGAATAGGGACTCATCCGCCGTCCTTCCACAGCGACCAATTCTTCTGTCTTTAAAACTTTACCTAATTCTTGAAAAGCGGGGTTAAATCGTTCGACATGCCCTACTTGCAAAATACATTTTGCTTCTGCTGCTGCATTGACTAATGATTCTGCCTCGGCAATACTAGCAGCGATCGGTTTTTCGATGAGAACGTTAACTCCTGCTTGCAAGCAATTTATACCTACTTGATGGTGTAATCGAGTCGGTACGGCAACGCAAACAGCATCGACATGAGGTAGAAGTTCGAGGTAGTTTGCAAAAAAACGAGCCCGATACTTACTGGCAATATCTAAACCTCTTTCTAAATTTATATCAGATACTCCTACCAATTCCACGTCTTTGAGTAAACTGAGAATGCGAGCATGATGCTGCCCCATATTGCCGACACCTATAACCCCCATACGTAGAGATCGCACATTAAGTCTTGTTGCTGTAAATTCGGAATCTTTTTGAGAAAAATTAGGTTGCACTTTAATAAACTCCTCCACCACTAGGATTTTTTGGACTAACAGTCCTATCCCACAATCAACCATCCAGATACTACCACAAGTAATTTAGTTGTTAAAAATGTCAAAGTTTAATTTAGTTTTCTAAAATACCGAGTTATTTTCTGATGGTTTGTATTACTGCCCACTTCTGGTTATGATAACGGAAATAAAAAATGGCTTGTAGTCGTTTTAATCTAAGCTCGTCAACAGCTTACTTATTTTAGATTTAAGATTGAAGTTTTGGTGAGAAAATTCAGCCAGCCAAATAATTGGCACTCTCATCAACGAAGATTTTTACGTAAAATTGGGACGCGTCCCCATGTATTCAGATTTTTGCAAAATATTCAAGCTGACCAAAAAACGGGACTAAAGCAAAACCTTAATCAAGGAATTTTTCTTTTCCGTTAGCTTTAAAATTGGTATAGCTTTACTAAAATAAAACCCTTAAAGGGCATGAAAGTAGAGTGTATATAGTAAAACAACAACTAGTAATTCAATCTCCAGTTACTTTTAAGGTTGACTTTTAGCCATTGCCTCTGTAGTTGATGGCTGGTTTTTGGGCAATGCTTTACGGATTTCGGAATAGAAAGAAGTTTGAGTACTGCCATTGGTATCTTTAACAAAAGTGGTACGCAACCTTAAATTGTTGCTGGCAAACCACAAACGCTCTTGGGCGTAGATACCTTCTGTTTCGACGATCAGGGTGAGAGCTTCGTCCTTACCAAGAATATAATTACCGCAACTGCTCGCCTTTTGGTAATGTCCGGCTTTTTTTAATAATCTACCAACTCGAGAATTATTTCCATCGGGAATCAAGACAATCAGAGAAGAACCTTGTTGTTTTGGTTTACCCCAATCGACTGAATTATCCCAACTATGTAAGGCACCGCCCAAACTAAGATTGGGATCGATGTTATTTTGTTGACACAACTGAAGCACTTGCGGGCTATCTGGTGCGAGTATGTCGATCGCTATATCTGCTTGACTATTTTCTGCTTTTCCTTTATCTAGATAATAATTGCTGCGTAGAGAAAACCATTTCCCAGCACTTAGATACCAAAATTCTCTTATATCCATAAAAAATTACTTAACTCTTTGAAAATTTTAAAGGATTAACACTATCTTATTTAAGATTCTTTTCCCAAACGTTCTAAAGCAATAATTGCGGCTTGTCTGACTTGAGGATGATTGTCTTTGGCTAAAAATCTAAGAGCAGAAATACTCTTTTCGCCGTCGAGATTTCCTAAAGCTTCTGCCAATCTTTGTCTGAGCAACCAATCTTCTGAAGAGGCAAAACGCAGCATTTGGTCGAGCGCCTCAATCTCTTTAATTTCTCCTAAAGCGGCGATCGCTGCCTGTTGCAGGACGACCTCATCGCTGTCTAATGCTTCGAGTAATACGTCTTTGGCTCTGCGGTCTTGCAAATTACCCAACGATACTGCCGCACTGAAACGTACCAGCCAACTAGTATCTTCATAAAAAGCTCTAACTAGTGGTTCAAAGGCTCTAATATCTCCCAGATAACCCAACGCTCCCGCTGCATCAGCTCGAATTCCATAATCGGCATCAGCTTCTAACAACTTAGTTAAGATGGGATAGCAATCTTCCGTTGGTTTTATCCCCAAAGCAAAAACTGCCATCGAGCGAACGGGTAAATTTTCATCTTCTAAAACTTTTTTAATTAAAGGAACTGCATCTTGAGGAGAAACTTTTCTTAAACAAGTAAGCGCAAGCAGGCGATCGCGTGAATTTGGACTTTCTAGTTGCCTGGCAATTGCTTCTAAATTGGGTTGGTTCATAATTGCTCCGAAGAGAATGCAGAATGCACTAATAAAGTAGCTCCTGCCCAAAAGCAGGAGCTTATCTATTACCTACCCGGGACTAATAAAATCAAACTGACTTTAGTCTAGGTCGGGCATAAATAGTACGGGCTCGTTTTCACGGTTGATGCCTTTTTCAAATCCTCCAGCAGCCGCCCGCGCACGACCAGCATGCCACAGGTGACCGACTAGGAAGAAGAAAGCAAGAACAAAATGAGAAGCAGCGAGCCACTGACGTATGTTTACAAAGTTGAAGGAGTTAGGCTCAGTGATAATACCACCTACAGCGTTGATAGAGGCGTTAGGGGCGTGAGTCATGTACTCGGCAGCACGACGCAACTGCCAGGGTTGAATGTCATTTCTGATTTTGTCTAGATCGATGCCGTTAGGACCGCGCATCGGCTCTAACCAAGGACCGCGGAAGTCCCAAAAGCGCATGGTTTCACCACCAAGAATAATTTCACCAGTGGGCGAGCGCATCAGATATTTACCCAAACCAGTAGGACCTTGAGCAGAACCAATGTTAGCACCCATTTGTTGGTCACGGGCTAAGAAAGTAAATGCTTGAGCTTGGGAAGCTTCGGCATTAGTAGGTCCGTAGAATTCGCTGGGATAAGCAGTGTTGTTAAACCAAACGAAGGCAGAAGCAATGAAGCCCATCAGGGAAAGAGCACCCAAACTGTAGGAAAGATAAGCTTCTCCCGACCAAATAAAGGCACGACGAGCCCAGCCAAAGGGTTTGGTGAGAATATGCCAGATACCACCAGCAATACAAATTAGACCAACCCAGATATGACCGCCGATAATGTCTTCCATATTATCGACACCGACGATCCAGCCTTCACCCCCAAAAGGACCTTTTAGCAAATAGCCAAAGATCACTGCGGGATTGAGGGTAGGGTTGGTAATGACGCGGACATCACCACCACCAGGAGCCCAGGTATCATAGACACCACCGAAGAACATGGCTTTAAATACTAACAAGAGCGCGCCACATCCAAGCAAAATTAGGTGATAACCGAGGATGTTGGTCATTTGGTTCTTATCTTTCCAGTCATAACCAAAGAAGCTGGAATACTCTTCTAAAGTTTCTGGACCGCGAACGGCGTGATAAATCCCACCTAAACCTAGAACCGCAGAAGAAATTAGGTGTAAAACGCCAACGACAAAGTAGGGATAAGTATCGATAACTTCCCCACCAGGACCGACTCCCCAACCCAGAGTAGCTAAGTGAGGAATCAGGATCATACCCTGTTCGTACATGGGTTTTTCTGGGACATAGTGAGCGACTTCAAAGATAGTCATCGCACCAGCCCAAAAAACAATTAAGCCAGCGTGAGCGACGTGAGCGCCCAACAATTTACCAGAAAGATTAATTAGACGGGCGTTTCCCGCCCACCAAGCAAATCCAGATGAATCTTGGTCGCGACCGCTACCGTATGCGGTATTAGAGAGCGTTACCACGTGGTAGTACCTCCTCAGGGAATTCAAACTTCTCGTGGGGTTGGTCTTGAGGTGCCATCCAGGCTCTTAGACCTTCGTTAAGCAGGATGTTTTTGGTGTAGAAAGTTTCAA
>JADEWQ010000015.1 GCA_015207585.1 Pleurocapsales cyanobacterium LEGE 06147
GAATGTGCCATGACGCAAGAGCGCGAGCGCACTTTAATCTGTTTCCTTTTTTAGTTTAAAATGCCCTTGATGCTTCTATTTCTATATACTTGACAATTTGTACATTTTCTTAACTTGTCACCAATGGCTAATAGCTAATAGCTTTTTTTGTGTAATTAATTCTGTCTAAGTACTTATATATTTCTCGATTAGTCTTTACTTGCCTACGTCTATAAGATTTTGCTCTTCAGTTTCAGCCATTTTCTTTCTCAAACTGAGCGGTCTCATGTCAGTCCACACTTCTTTTATATATTCTAAGCATTCTTGTTTTAAACCACTTTTGCCTGCGTCCCTCCAGCCTAGAGGATTTTCTTTATCGGCAAGCCAAATAGAATACTGTTCTTCGTGGTTGACTACAACTTTGTAAATTCTATTGTCTTCTTTGTCGTCTCGATACATAGTTGTCTCCTGTTTATTAATTAATTGTGATTTATATTGTTTAAGAGTTTAGGGGGTCTAATTTTCAAAAAATAATTACGCTACAGATGGATTTACTTCCTCAATCGGTTCGAGATGTCCTTTGCCTGCTAAAGTTTTTAGATCGATATCAGCAATACACCGAACTTTTACATAATTTAGTGTTAAACTGCCGACTAAATGAACTTCTCCTTGTTGCTGTTCAAAGTCAACCTCATTAAAATTAGAAGCTTCAGGATCTAGCTTTACTCCTAATTCAGTACCGCCTTGAGTGTCAGTAAATTTAATATGAACATAGCCGCGATCGATACTTTCTTTTAAGGCTGTAACTGTTTTGTTTGGTCTTAAACTTGCTTCAACTGGATGATTTCCTTGAGATAATCTTTGTACTAGTTCGTTCATGAAATTTTCTTTTCTTCTCTTAGTAGTTGTTATCAATTTACTATTTAATACTCAACTTTTTCTCGATTTGTTGATGCTTTAACATCAACAGTTTTATAGTTAGGAATCTCAAATAAAAGAGTATTGATACAAAAATCTTTCCATTCAGGTGTTACTTTATCAAAAATAATATTTTCATCTTGAAAAATGCCATCTGTAACTACGTAGTTTTCTTGTAAATAAAGAAAATCATCTTCTGTCAGTATGCGATTAACTTCTACTTCTTTACCATCAATTTCTTGTTTTTCTTTTCTAGTATTTTTGCTGTTTTCAGTCCAGTTTTTAAATTGACGTAGCTGTTGAATTGGATAAGCTTTGCAGTATTTTCCCATTGTTGCCATAATTAAACCTCTTGAATAAAAAAAATTACTAAATTCTGAAAATACTAAGATAAAAATTCGCCTTCTCGCAGTTCAGAAATACTCTCTCGAACAGCTTGAAGAATGTAATTAAGAGCTTCTTCTGTATGGGCTGTAGATAAAAAGCCACCGTTGCCTCTAAGCATAACTCCTTTAAATAAAAGATGATAGTAAAGTAGAGCAAAAACTAGCGATAATTCCGAGTATTCTTCATCATCTTCTTCATAATCATTATCTAAAGAAACCGGACCAAAAACTGAACCAAAATTGGTCATATAGAGCGGTAATTGTTCTCTTTCAAAGTAAGCATTAAGTGCATCTATAAATTTAGATGTACGCTCATTTAATTCTTGTTGCAAAGTAGCCCCTTGCGTTTTTAAATGTTCGAGTACAGCTTTAGCTGAAGCTATGGCTAAAGGATGTTTGCAATAAGTTCCAGCAAAAAAGGTAGTTATTACTTGAGGAGATGATAAGTCCCCATAATTCCACATTCCACCATCGATCGCATCTAAATATTCAGCTTTACCCGCAATAATTCCAATAGGTAAACCACCACCGACAATTTTGCCATAAGTAACAATGTCTGCTTCTATTTCAAACCAAGCTTGTGCGCCACCTGGATGAATGCGAAACCCCGTTACCATTTCATCAAAAATTAAAGCAATTTTTGAGTCTTTAGTTATTTGTCTTAATTGCTGGAGAAAAGCTTTTGGTTGTAAATTAAGCTGGCTTGTTTGCACTGGTTCAACTAATACAGCAGCTAGTTCTTGACGGTACTCTTTGATTAATTGTAAAGCGCGATCGCTACCATATTCTAAAACTAAAATATCTTGCAGATAATTGGAAGGTGTTCCTGGAGAAATTGCTACTGTTTGTAATTGATTATCTATTGTTTTAGCTTTGCCAAGAGTACCATCAAAATGACCGTGATAGGAGTTAGAAAATATAACAATTTTATTGCGTCCTGTCACAGTTCTTGCCAAGCGAATTGCTGTCATTACAGCTTCGGTTCCAGTATTGCTAAAGGCTACTCTTTTTGTTCGTGTAAGTTCGCTAATTAAGTTCGCAACTTCTCCAATAAATTCTGGTTGAGAACCAAGTTGTATTCCTTTATTTAATTGTTCTAAAATAGCTTCTTTAATAAAAGGAGGATTATGACCGAAAAGATTAACGCCAAATCCCATTACTAGGTCTATATATTCATTGCCATCAATATCTCTTATTTTTGAACCGAAAGATTGTTGAGTAACCAAAGGATAAAATAATTCTTTGAGAGGTAGGTGGAAATCAATAAAAGTTTTATTGTCTGCTAAAACCGAACGATTAGCTTGAGCTAATTCTTTAGATTTTTGGTTTTTTTTGTTATAGCGAATAATAAAGTCTGTTAAATATTTTTGTTGACGACGAGTTAAATTTATTTGTGAGAAAATTGTTGTGAGATTTTCTAAGTTTGTTAGGGGAGTGATTGCCATCATGTTTTTAGTTTTTAGATGAAGGTTTATGGCAGAAGATTATCCACAGATGCACGCAGATAAACACAGATAATTTAGTAGATTAGCATTGTATCTTTTATATTTTTTGACAAACAAAGTAAACTATTTTTGCTTCTTCTGGGGGGTCTGAAATATCTTCTTGGTTGTAATAATTAATGTCTGTAAATCCGACATTTTGTAGAGCAGAAAGTACTTCTTCGAGATAATATCCTTTGACTGGCCAAGTAGTATCAAATCGCTTCCAGTTGCGATCGGTTAATTCAAAAACAGTAATATAGATATCGCCTATTTTTTCTTCCGGATTGTAGATACGTTTTAATGCCCAAGCATATTCATCTTGCACATCTCCAAGTAAAGAATTATGCCAACTCGATCGATATCGTCGATCCAGACTTAGATCGAACATGAATAAGCCATTTGGTAGCAATGCTGCATAGACATTTTGAAATACGCGAGTTAATTCTTCCAGTTCGATTATATGATTCAGACCATAATCGGTAGATATAACTCCATTAAAAGAAGCTGGTAGTTTAAAGTAACGGGCATCATCTAAAATAAACTTACTCTGAGAAGCATTATCGCGAGCATAACGTAATAATTGTGCTGAACTATCAACTCCAGTAACTTGATATCCTTTATCCTGTAACTTTTTGGCTAAATGTCCCGCACCGCAACAAAGATCGAGAATAGAGGCTGGTTGAGGAAGATGCTTGAGTAATAATTTCTCGATATCGGGAAATAGGGTTTCGCTAACTTCTGGACCCCAAGATTCGTTAATTATGCGGGCAAAAGCATCATAGGCGGAATAAGTAGGAGATGAAACCATAATTATTGCTTTTTAAGTAATTTTTTCGTTAATTTCGCTGGTCTAATATAAAATTCGCTTGATTTCTTCCCATAAAACCTTTGTATTTTTCTTTGCGTTCTTTGCGTCTTTGCGTGAGGCAAAATTAATTTTTAAAATTACACTTTTGAGTTCAATTTGGTATTATGAACCGATTTAACGAATTTTCAAAAAACCATTGCCAATAAGATAGGCAAAATAAGCACTCAATAATTGGTGATCGCAAGGTGGACAAATAATAGAAGTTTCGGCTAATCCAGTCATCGTGTTTTGATCGTCTAATTTCTGGTTAATTGATTCTTCTGTATTGGTGTTGGCTGTTTGGCTTTCAGCAAAAGTACTCATGAGTGGGAACAAAGCATTATCGGGCGATTTCTCTACTGCGGTTAGTAGCTGTTTGCGCCACTGTTGATAGTCAATTTGCCGGAGTGGATAACCCAAGGAAATAACTGAGTTAACTACTTCTTTCCAAGGAGTGGGTTGGGGATTAAAGATATGAAAAGTTTTGCCTAATAATTCTGGTTGACTGGATAAATGAACGATCGCGCCTACGGCATAATCTACAGGGGTTAAGTTCACCAGCGAGTCATCTTGGGGAACGCTACCGAGTTGAATACAGCCACGAATCATTCTAAAAGTGTGATCGTCAGGGTTACACACACCTGTTTGGCTATGTCCTGAAATACGTCCCGGTCTATATATAGATACAGGTATACCGCGATCGCGGGCGATGGTAACTAATTTTTCTGCTACCCATTTACTTTGGGTGTAACCACTCTCGATATTTTCGCTAATATCTATCGGAGTATCTTCTTTAACTGTTTCTAATTTAGGATCGGCAGCACCAACAACGCCAATGGTAGAAATAAAGTGTACTGGTTTAACTCGAATAGCCGCTAGTCTTAAAACTTCTTGAGTTCCTAAAACATTGGCTGCTTTTAGCTGGGAGTAAGGATAGGTAAAATTAACCCACGCACCGTTATGATAGATAACATCAACAACAGAGGCAATTTCTTCAAAGCGATTTGTTGATAGTCCGAGAAGTGGTTGAGATAGATCGCCAATGATAGGAATTATCCTTTGGTGGAAACTTTCATCCCAGAGTAAATAGGATTTTAATTTATTTTCTAGCCGTTTCTGAGCCAGAGTAGTATTTTCGGCGCGAATTAAACAATAAATGTCTGCTGAGGTTTGTTGTAGGAGTTTATTCAGTAAAAAAGCTCCCAAAAAACCTGTCGCACCAGTTAGTAAAATAGCGTTGGGTATAGTCGCAATATTGAGAGAACGATCGCTGGGAACAATATTGGCATCTAAGACTACTTCTGAGTGAAGATCGAGCGTAGTCTCCCTTGTCTCCCAATCTTTTAATCTCTCTGCTAAATCGGCAATAGTAGGTGCATCAAATAAATCTTTAAGGGGTAATTCAACTTTAAAAGCATTCCTGACCTTTGCCAGCAGTTGCGTAATTAAAAGAGAATGTCCGCCTAACTCAAAGAAATCGTCGTGAATGCCAATCTTTTCTAAACCTAATACTTCAGTCCAAATTTTGGCTAACTGTTGCTCTAAAGGCGATCGCGGTGCAATATAAAGTTGTTCTAATTCGGGGCGAGTTTGTTCTGGAGTTGGTAAAGCTTGATAGTCAACTTTGCCATTAGCCGTTAGGGGTAATGCTTTTAGAGTAACAAAAGCCGAAGGAATCATATATTCGGGAAACTGAGTCAAACAAAAACTTCGTAATTCCTTAGCGATCGCTGTTTCCTGATTTCGATGGAGAAGACGAAACTGAGGATCGGTAATTATATAAGCGATTAAACGTTTGTTATCTAGGGATTCTTCCTTAGCAATAACTACTGCTGACTGGACACCAGAATGCTGCTGTAGTTTAGTTTCGATTTCCCCCAATTCAATGCGAAAACCTCTTATTTTAACTTGGCGATCGATTCTACCTAAAAACTCAATATTGCCATCTGGTAAATAACGTACGCGATCGCCTGTTTTGTAAAGAAAAGGCAGAAGGTGCTTATTATCCGAAGTAAGCTGTTCGATGAAAGGATTTTTGATAAACTTTTCTTTAGTTAATTCCGGACGATTGAGATAACCTCGACTAACTTGTACGCCACCGATGTATAATTCCCCTGGTACGCCTATGGGTATGGGTTGTAATTGTTCGTCTAGTACGTAAACCTGGGTATTCGGTAAAGGTTTTCCGATAGGAACTGTCGGGGTAATTTTCTGATTTGAATAAAAAATATTCTCCCCATCTCCCAGTCTCCTTGTCTCCCTGTCAACCTTTACCATCTCATGATGATGCAACACCGATTTGCGATCGCTTTCTGGTTCAATTTGATAAGTTAAAACTCCCACCGTTGTTTCTGTGGGACCATAATGATTGACGATCTGACAATCATTTTTCTGTTGTTTAATTTTGGCAATTAATTCCCAATTACTGGCTTCTCCGCCTAAAATTAGCTGTTTTCGAGGCAAAAAATCTCCTTGGGGAGATGAGGCTAACAGGGCAGACAGATGAGAGGGAACAATTTTGAGATAATCTATGGAATAGCGTTGACAATAATTGGTAAGTGCTTGAGGATCGGAAGCTGTTTCTTGGGAGATGATATGCAGGCATCCCCCCGTACACAAGGCGGGAAAGATCGCGGTATTGCCTAAATCTGCTGCAAAAGTAGACACAGTGGCAAAGCTAGCACCTGTAGATAGGTTTAATCGCTCTACAATTGAGTACAGGTAGTTAACTAATTGCCCGTGTTCGATCGCGACGGCTTTGGGTGTACCCGTAGAACCAGATGTATAGATGGCATAGACTAGATTGTCAGGTTGTACGGTGGTTTGAAGATTTTCTAGGTTTTCTCGGGCGATAGTTTCCCAATCTGTATCTAAGCAAATTACGCATTCGGTGTTGGCAGGAATTTTAGATAATAGGGTTTGCTGTGTGAGAAGAATAGAGACATTAGCATCTTGTAAACGAAAAGCTAATCCTTCTGTAGGTAAAGCCGGATCGAGAGGTAAATAAGCTGCACCGGCTTTAAGAATACCTAATAGTCCAATAATAGTATCGAGCGATCGCTCTGTATATAAACCGACTAGAGTTTCTGGTTTCACTCCTGTTTGTTTTAAATAGTTAGCTAGTCGATTGGCTTTTTGATTTAATTGGCTATAAGTTAATTTCTCTGATTCAAAAACTACAGCAATCTCATTGGGTGTTTTATTTACTTGGATTTCAAATAACTGATGAATACATTTATCTTTAGGATAGTTAGCTCTATTGTTGTTAAATTCTACTAATAACTGATGGCGTTGCTGGCGATCGAGAATGGTTAATTCTCCTACTGTCGCTTCTGGATTAGCAATAATACTTTCGACTAAGGTTTGAAATTGTGTTGCTAATCTGGCAATACTGTCTGAAGAGAATCTATTGGTGTCGTAGTGAAAATCTGTAATTAGAGAATCTTGCTGCTGCCAACAAGCAAGTTTAATTTTGAAATTTTCTAAGCAAACATCTTTTCTATAAAGAGAGAAAGATACCCCATCAGCATCATATTTAGTGGGGAATTTCTCAAATTCAAAACCGATGGGTAATTCAGGTGTTTCTGAATTAATATCTTCTCCGAGATAATATTCTTGATATTGTTCTGCTTGGTATAAATTTTTTTCTAGATTAGATAAAATTTCTCTAAAAGTAAATTGTTTGGCAATAGTACAAGTTACAGGTAAGAAATTAGCTAATAATCCGAAAGTATTTTCTAGTTCTTCGTATTTTCTGCCAGTAAATAAATTAGCGATCGCGATCGTCGATTTATTGGTTAATTTCCAGATTAATATATACCAGCAAGCAAAAATGAAAGTAGAAAAATTAGTATTATATTTAGCGATCGCCCAATTAATTTGCTTAAATAATTGATTATCTATTTTAGAGGAATATAAACTTAATTCTAGTTCTCTATTTTGATAACAACTTAACTCGCCAGGCAAAATTAAAGATTGTTGTTTTAATTGCTGCTGTTGCCAATATTCTCGTCCATTTTCTGCATCTTCTGTTAATAATTCATTTTGCCATTCTGAGAATTGAATATACTGGATTGGTTCTTCTAAAAAATCTTTTCCTTGCAGACAAAGAGAATAACTTTGACTAATTTCTAGAATTAAATTATTTATTGTCTGACTATCGGCACATAAAGTAGGTAAAGTAAGTATTAAAATATGGAAACTGCGACTAAAAGGTACTAACAGTAGATGTAAAAGACAATCTCGTTCTAAATTAGAACTACAAGATCTTTCCGCTGCAAATAATTCGCTAAATTTTTGTTTTTGTTCTGATTTGTTAAGCTCGCTTAAATCAATCGTTTTCCATAAAGGTTGGCTAGTCTCAGCTATAACCTGAAAAGGAATAGTTATTGCCGAACTACGATGAAAATTTGTGCGGAGAATTTCTTGGCGATCGCTAATTTTTTGAATTGCCTCTTTTAAAATGTTTAAGTCAACTATTCCTTCGACCAAAATTGCAGCTTGAGCTAAATAAATACTGCTATTTTGTTGTAATAACCAAAGTCGTTTTTGTTGAGGAGATAATTGAAATCCTTGTAAAGTTTCTGTTTTCATTTCTTTATCGATCGTCTGTTATTGATGTATATATAATTCTTGTGTAGGGGCGATTCGCGAATCGCCCCTACATGGTTGAATAAATCATCTCCCCCATAGCCACCACAATTTTGCGATCGCCTTTGTAGGGGTTACGGCTATGAGCGGTTAATAAATTGTCTAGCATTAAAACATCACCTTTTTGCCAAGGAAAACTAATAGTAGCTTGTTGATAAGCTCGATTAATTGCTGTAATTTCTGATTTTTCTAGAGGAGAACCGTTACCGTAATAAACATTACGCGGTAAATTTTCTTCTCCAAATATCGATACCAAAGATTCTCTAACTTTGGGATCGAGATAAGCAATATGATGGAGTTGAATTTGATTGAAAAATACTTTTTCTTTTGTTTGTGGATGGTGAGCGATCGCGGGTCGTTTTTTACGAGTTCTTAAACCATTATTGGGCAACCATTCAAATTCGATTTGAGCTTTATTACAGTAATCTTCAACTACAGATTTATCGTCAGTATGAAAGAAATCTTGCCAGCTTACATCCAAACCTTCAATATAGTTACGGACGTACATTAATTGTTTTTTTTCTAATTTTTCTCGTACTTTATGCTCGAGAAATTGATAAACTTGGCGACAGTCTACAATTGGGGTTTCTCCCCCTTGTTGTGCTGGTTGTACGCAGAAAAACCAGATTTTTTGGGGATAACAGTGTAGGTGAGAACTTTCATTATGAAATAAGATAGCTTTATCTGCCGGATAAGGAGTAGAACCATAAACTTTATCACTCACTCCAGTACGAGGAAGATCCCCATAATTGCCAAACAAATTAGGACAAATAGTTTGGGCTAAATTTTCAAAATCGGTAATTGAATTAAGATTACAATTACGAAAAAGAATTGCACCATGTTGTAGTAGCTTATTATCGAGAAATTCTCGTTGATTATTTAGCCAATCAATTACATCTAAATCTTTTACAGCAGAAGAAATTACTAGAGGTAAACTTTGTCCTGGTTGTAGATAATCTGTTTTAATTAATTCCTCTGAAGATGGTAAGCGAACAGCTTTAGGTTTTACCTTGAGAAACTTATTAAATTTGCTTTTTTCTTGTTTTACTTCTGTCATTGTTTGTTGCTCTTTTTCTGTTTCAGTAATCATTTCTAGATTGTTAATACGAGTATCTGACTGCGCCACAACATTTTGCAGTAAAGTTACGTAATGACTGGCTAATTTAGCTATGGTGTTGCCATCAAAAAGATCTCTGTTATATTTCCAGCTACCAATAATTCCCGTTTCTGTTTCGGAGATAAATAAAACCAGCTCGAATTTGGCTTTGCTCTCTACTTCTTCTATCGGTGCAATAGTTAAACCAGGAAGTTCTAGTTCTTGTGTCGGTACATTATCCATTACCAATAACACCTGAAACAAAGGCGTTTGATTTAGTTGTCTTTCTGGTTGTAATTCTTGAACGAGTCGCTCGAAAGGTAAATCTTGATGACCATAAGCCGACAGAGTTACTTCTTTGACTCGCTTTAATAATTCCCGAAAACTAGGATAACCAGATAAATCGGTACGCAAAACCAGTAAATTAACAAAAAAGCCGATTAAACCTTCCGTTTCAGCGCGGTTACGATTAGCAATGTCTGCACCGACAACAATATCCTCCTGTTGAATATAGTGATAGAGTAAGGTTTTCAGCGCAGCCAAAATAACCATAAACAAAGTTGTTTGAGTTTGGCGACATAATTCCTGTAGCGATCGCACTAACTCTTTAGATAGTTCAAAATTATAATTAAGGCTGCGGTTAGTTTTAACTACTGGCTGTTGTTGACGATAGGGAAGTTTTAGAATAGGTAATTTACCACCTAGTTTTTGTTTCCAGTAACTTAATTGCTTGTCTAATCTTTCTCCTTGTAAGTAATCTCGTTGCCATACAGCATAGTCTGCATATTGGATAGGTAGTTCTGGTAAAGGTGATGGTTTGCCGTTAATCAAGGCTTGATAGATGGTTACCACTTCTCGCACTAAAATGCCTATAGACCAAGCATCAGAAATGATATGGTGCATGGTAAATAGAACGATATGTTCTAGATCGTTCAGTTTGATTAAAGTAACTCTTAATAAGGAATCTCGTTCTAAATTAAAAGGTTGTAGTGCTTCTCGTTCGGTGAGTTTGCTTATCTCTGTTTCTTGTATAACTTTTGGTAAACTTACTAAATCTACTATCGGTAGTTGCCAATTAACTTCTGGATGAATAACTTGGACTGGTTCGCTGGAATCTTGAGCAAAAGTAGTGCGCAAAATTTCGTGTCGTTGAATAATTGCTTCAAGGGTTTTAATTAAAACCTTGATATCTAGTCTTCCTTGCAAACGTAAAGCTTCGGGGATATTATAAGCAGGATTGTCTGGTTCTAATTGAGCCAGAAACCATAGCCTTTGTTGAGCGAAGGATAAGGGAATATCTCGATCTCTACTTACAGGCTTAATGGGTGGAATTTCCGCTCGCTCGCTCGATTGTTCGAGTTCTACAGCAAGTTCGGCAATGGTAGGCAATTCAAACAGTTTACGCAGAGGCAATTCTACTGACCAACTTTGCCGTATCTTAGAGACGACTTGAGTTGCTAGTAAAGAATGTCCTCCCAATTCAAAAAAGTTATCGTGGATGCCTACTTGCTTTAAATTCAGCACTTCCCGCCAGATATCAGCAATCTTTTCTTCTGTGGGTGTACGAGGTGCAATATAGTTTTCTTTTAATGTAATTGCAGAAGGATCGGGAAGAGGTAAAGATTTGCGATCGATCTTACCATTGGGAGTCAGGGGTAAAGCTGCCAATTCCACCCAGAAAGATGGAATCATGTAGTCTGGTAATTTTTGTTTGAGAAAATCTCGTAATTGCTTAACTTCTAGTTTTTGTAAAGAAACAAAATAAGCTACTAATTGTTTATCTCCTGGGATATCCTCGCGAGCGATAACTATTACTTCTTTAATTTGAGGATAACGAGAGATAGCTGCTTCAATTTCTCCCAATTCAATGCGAAAACCGCGAATTTTCACTTGATAGTCGAGGCGACCGAGAAATTCGATATTACCATCGGCTAGATAACGTGCTTTATCTCCTGTTTTGTAAAGAAGGGAACAGGGAATAGGGAACAGGGAACAGGGAACAGTATTTACTTCTAATTCCTGACTTCTGGCTTCTAAAAACGGGTTAGAAATAAACTTTTCCTTGGTTAATTCTGGGTGATTGAAATAACCTCGTGCTAGTCCGGCTCCACCGATATATAATTCTCCTGCTACGCCAATGGGAACAGGTTGTAAATTAGAATCTAGGATATAAAGTTGAGTATTGGCAAAAGGTTTACCGATAGGAACTAATTGTTCGGGTAATAATTTGCTTGTCTCTCTTTCAAAGTAGCAACTATCGATAGTAGCTTCAGTTACGCCAAAGGAATTAATCAGTCTGGTTTGCTTGCCTAAAAATTGTTGAAATTTTTCATATTCTCGACCATACCAACTATCCGAACCGCAGATAACCAAATCTATATCTAATTGCTGGTTACTCTTTTCCAGATACTGCATCAAATTGCGCAAGACTACTGGCACAAATTCAGCACAGTCTACTCGTTGTTGTTGTATTAAGGAATAAAGTCGCTCTGCTTCCAGCAAAAACTCCTGGGGACACAGAACTAATTTTCCCCCATAACATAAAGCGCGAACTACATCCCCAGTAAAAACATCAAAGGCGAAGTTAGCCATCTGAAGATGAGTTTTGAGCGAGTCTAATTGATAAGTATCTTTCCAAGCAAAGTAAGTATTGACCAAACTAGAATGTTCGATCATTACACCCTTTGGTTTCCCAGTCGAGCCAGAAGTATAGATGACACAAGCTAGATTATTAGCTGTCACCTTACTTCTCGGATTCTGATGGTTTTGTCGAGCAATTAATTCCCAATCCAAGTCTAGACAAACTAGATCTGCTTGAGCTTCGCCAAAAGATTCGACTAAATGCTGTTGAGTCAGTAATACTGAAACTTGTGTATCCGATAGAATCTCAGTTAAACGCTCAACCGGATGAGTTGGGTTTAATGGCACATAGGCTCCACCTGCTTTCAGAATGCCTAGAAGTCCGACTACCATTTCTACTGAACGTTCGACGCAAATACCTACAAGTATCTCTGGTTTGACTCCTAAGGTTTGGAGGTAGCGCGCTAGTTGATTGGCTCTGTTATTTAATTCTTTATAGGTTAATTGTTGGTTTTTATAAATAACTGCTACTGCATCGGGTGTTCGTTCTACTTGCTCTTCAAATAAGCAATGAATGCTCTGAGTTACGGGATATTCAGTCTCTGTATCATTCCACTCTACTAATAGCTGGTGTCGTTCTTCTTTACTTAATAAAGATAATTCTGATAAGGGTTTTTCTGGTTCGGTAACTATTGCCTCTAATAATACCTGAAAATTTCTTACCATCCGTTCGATGGTGCTAGCCTCAAATAAGTCGGTGCTGTATTCTAAGGCTCCCTTTAGCTGTGAAGAAGATTCAAACATATCTAGGCTTAAATCAAAAATTGCTGTTTGACTCTCTTCTGAGATGGAACTCAAGGTTAAATTTGGTAACTTTAGTTCTTCTTCGGGAGCATTTTGCAGAGCAAACATGATATCAAACAAAGGATTGTGATTGAGGTGACGCTCTGGCTTTAATTCTTCGACTAGTTTTTCAAAGGGTAAGTCTTGATGGCTATAAGCTCCCAGGGTGACTTGTTTGACTCTTTGCAGTAACTCTTTCAAACTAGGATTGCCTTCTAGATTGGTACGTAATACAAGAGTATTAACAAAAAAACCAATTAAACCTTCAATTTCAGTACGGTTGCGATTGGCTATGGGAGTCCCGACTACAATGTCATCTTGATGGCTATAACGATGCAGTAGCACTTTAAAAGCTGCTAGCAGCGTCATAAACAGGGTAACGCCTTCTTGTTGAGAGAGAGCTTTAAGTGCTTTAGTTAAAGAATCCGACAGGGTAAAAAATTGAGTTTTTCCTTGGTAACTAAGAGTGGCTGGACGGGCATAATCAGTAGGTAAGTTTAATACTGGGGGGTTGCTACCTAGTTGCTGTTTCCAGTAATTGAGTTGAGTTTTCTGCGCCTTTCCCCGTAACCATTGGCGTTGCCAAACTGCAAAGTCAGCATATTGAATCGATAATTCTGGTATAGGTGATGGCTTTCCTTCTAAAAAAGCTTGGTAGAGAGTAGCTATTTCTTGAATTAAGATTCCCGTTGACCAATCATCAGAGACAATATGGTGGGTAGTAAATAAGACTATGTGTTCTTGGCGATCGCTTTTGATGAGCGTAACTCGCAGTAATAAATCTCGTTCTAAGTTGAAGGGATATTGAGCTTCTTGTCGAGCAAGTTTTTCAACTTCTCGTTCCTTTTCAGTTGGGGATAAAGTTGTTAAATCTACAACTGGAAGCCGAAAATCTACTGTAGGAGAAATAACTTGAACGGGTTGTTCTGCAACTGTAGTAAATGTTGTTCTTAAAATTTCGTGTCTTCTAATAATTTCCCGAAAACTCTTTTCTAAGATGGCAATTTGAAGCTCGCCAGTCAAACGCAAAGCGGAGGGTTGGTTATAAAAGGGATTGCCAGGTTCTAAGCGAGCGAGAAACCACAACCGTTGTTGAGCAAAAGATAGGGGGATATTACCAGTTCGGGAAACAGGTTGAATAGGAGTTGAAGTAAGGTTGATTTCTTGCAGAAACTCTAAAATTTCTGCTTTACGTTTGGCTAGTTCGGTTTTTAAGGCAGGCGTGAGTACGTCTTTAGGAGCGTTACAGCGCAAGCGAACCTCTGAGATATCCCCTGGGGTCGTCTCAGCCCAAAGTTTTACATCTAAACTACTAAGATGAGATAACAACTCGTTAATAGTTTTCATAGCTCGATTTCCTCGCGATCGCTCGTTGCTTCTGTGGGGATAGTTTGTAATTGTTGTAAGCTTTGTATCTTGTCAAGGTAAGCAGCTAATTTGGCTACTGTGGGTTCTTCAAATAAACTACGTAAGGGGATTTCCTGTTGGTATTTTTCCCTGAGTCGCGAAATAACTTGGGTAGCTAACAGAGAATGTCCCCCTAGATCGAAAAAGTTATCGTCAATGCCAATTTGTTCTCGCTTTAATACCTGTCCCCAGATAGCTGCTACTGTCTTCTCTGTAACTGTCTTAGGTGGTATAAATTCTTTGGGGGTATTTTCTATTTTGGGGAATGCCCGTCTATCTATCTTTCCGCTAGGGGTTAGGGGAAAGGCGGGTAAAGACATCAAAGCTGAGGGAATCATCTGCTTGGGTAATCTTTCTTCAAGAAACTGGCGTAGCTGTAGAATGAGTTCTCGATCGCTTACCAAGCTGGTATTGTGGGCAACAACATAGGCAACTAAAGTCTTATCCCCTGAATCATCCTCTAAGGCGATTGCAACTGCTGCTTCTATCTCTGGATGTTGACTTAAAACTGTCTCAATTTCCCCTAATTCAAGCCGAAAACCCCGAATTTTAACTTGATTATCGATTCTACCTAAGTATTCGATCCTGCCATCGGGCAACCATCTGCCTAAATCCCCTGTTTTATAGAGTAAATCTACTCCCGTTCCTGGTAAGGGTTTGGCTGTTTCAGCCAACGGATTGGCAAGAAAACTCGCTTCGGTTTTTTCTCGGTTGCGCCAATAGCCTACACCGACTCCATAACCGGAGACACAAATTTCTCCCGCTACGCCGATGGGTACTAATTGTAAATGGCGATCGAGTATGTATAAATTTAAGTTAGCTAAAGGTTTACCTATCGAGACAGTCCGTTGAGTTGTTGGTAAAGGTTGCTCGATAATAGCCTGAGTGATATCATCGGAGGCTTCCGAAGGACCATAAGCATTAACTACAGGAATCTTAGGATATAGTTTGAGCCAGTCATTAACTAAATCTACTGAAACCGCTTCCCCAGTTACCATCATCCATTGTAGAGATGGTAATTGTCTTGATTCGATAGGTAAGTTAGATAAGTAATCGATTAAAGCCTTCAGCACTACTGGCACTAATTCCACCAGAGTAATTTGGCTTTGTTGAATAACTTGAAATAGTCGTTGTGGATCGCAGACAGTCTCAGTGTTGACGATAACGGTTTTCCCACCAATGAGAATCGGTGCTAAAAATTGCCAGACGGAAATATCCGAGGAAGCGGGTGCACTTTGGAGAAAAGTTAAATTGGAAGTGAGGTTGAGGGCATCATATTGAGCATAAATATGATTAATTGCTCCACCCTGTCTAATCATCACCCCTTTGGGCAATCCTGTAGAACCAGAAGTATAGATGGTATATGCTAAATCTGTCCCTTCTCTCTTTAAATTAAGATTATTGGAAGCTTTTACTTCTGATGAAGAGAACAATAAACAATTAATCCCTAGAGACTGTTCCCTTTTTACTTCAGTTATTTCACCATCCACACAAACCAAATTATTTACTTGCGGACAATCTCTAATTAATTCGGTTAAGGATTCTAAACTAGCTGCATCGCTTAAGATAGTCTTTACTTGACTATTAGCGACCATATATTTAATTCTTTCAGGGGGATAGGTACGATCGATCGGTACATAAACTCCCCCTACTTTAAAAATTGCCAGAATCGAGATTAGAAAGTTAATATCTCTTTCTTTAAGAACGGCGATAAATTCTCCTGATTGTATTTTTAATTGCTGAAGTAGTCTGGCTAGTTGGTTCGCTTTTTGGTTCAGTTGTTCGTAAGTCAAACGATTATCTCGATCGATTACAGCAATGCTATCGGGCGTTCTTTTTACCTGTTCCTCAAATAAGCGATCGATGGTTTTAGTGACTGGATATTCTTGACTATTATTATTAAATTCGTGCAAGATTTGAGCGCGATCGCGTTTGCTTATTAGCTTGATGTCTGATATCTGACACTTTTGAATCTTGTTAATATTTGCTGCTAAGAAATCAAGATAAGATTTGCCCAATAATTCAATAGTTTGTTGCTTGAAAAGCGAGCTTTTATATAATATTTTTCCTTTAAGGCGATCCCGCTTTGCGGGTGCTGCTGCACCGCCTTCGATCAAAAAAGTAATTGTGATGTCGTTGTTTACTTCTTCTAAGGTATTTGGTTGATGAATATTCTCTAAAGCAATTATTAGATCGAAAATCGGACATCTATTGGATTGCTTTGATATTTTCAGTTGGCGGACTAAATCCGAAAATGAATAATTTTGATAAGTATAAGATTTAATAGTGGTATCTTTAACTTGCTCTATTATCTCTTTAAAGGTTAGTTGTTTATCGAGCTTAAAACGCAGAGGTATAACATTATTAATAGTAGTTTGATAACTAGGAGAACCGATAATTATTTCATCGCGATCGAGATATTTATGGAGAAATACAATCGAGCTTGCTAAAAGCAATAAATAGATAGAAAAATTAGAACCTCGAGTAATTTTAATAATTTTTTGAGACAAATCGGGTGTAAGCTCAAACGAAAATTGGCGATCTATTTGGGTCAAACAGGTAGGCCTAATATAATCTAGAATCAAGTTTGTTTCTGGTAGTTCTCCAGCCAATTGACTCGACCAATAAACTTTATGAAAAAATAATTCTTCGGAAGTAAAAGTAGTAGAAATACAGTCAGTGACCATCATCGCTCAAACTCGAATTAATTTAGAAAATTGATATAGACAAAACATATCATCCATGATGAAATGGAGGGTTGAAAACTCTTAAATATCTCGATCGCTGCCTATTACCAAGATACTAAATGCCAATTTTTTCTAACTCGGAATTGCTAGAACTCTTTTGGATTAAACAGTCGATAAAAGCTTTTTGAATTATCGAACATCCTTTTTGGAGAATTGGCATTTCTATATTTAAAGGCGGTAAAATTTTGAGAACGGTATCGTTTCGACCAACTCGCTCGATAATTAATCCTAAATCGAAACAGTGATCGGCTATATTTTTAACAAGCATAGGATCGTTAAATTTACCGAGATCGATGCCCCAAATCATGCCAATACCGCGTATTTCTATTTTCTCATCTATCGATTTAATTTTTTCATTTAAAAAGTTTTTTAAGAAAAATTCTTTGAGTTTAACTTCCTTTTCAAGACCGATATTTCCTCGATATTCGAGGGCAGCAGTTGCCCCCACAAATGCCAGTTGATTTCCCCGGAAAGTACCATTATGTTCCCCTGCTTTCCAGATATCCAATTTCGGTTTAATTAACAAGAGTGACATGGGAAAACCATAACCACTAATTGATTTAGAAAGAATGACTAAATCGGGAACAATATCTGCTCTTTCAAAAGAAAAGAAAGGTCCCGTGCGACCACAACCAACTTGAATATCATCGCATATTAATAAAATATCGTGTCGATCGCACAAAGCTCTTAATCTTTGCATCCATTGTATTGATGCAACAATAATTCCTCCTTCGGCTTGTACGGTTTCAAAAATAATTGCTGCTGGTTTTTCAATTCCCGAATGAGAATCATCGAGTACGGATTCTAAATATTCTAAAGTATCGATGTTTGCCATTTTTCCATAGGGATAAGGCATAAAAGTAACGTCATTAGCAATACCAAATATACCAGCCCGTATCTTTTTATTTCCTGTAATTGATAAACTACCTGTTGTCATGCCATGAAAGGCTCCCATAAAAGAAAATATTCCCGTTCTTTGTTTGATTTTTCTCGCCAATTTCAAGGCAGCTTCAACGGCATTTGTACCTGTAGGACCACAAAATTGCAGGCGATAGTCTAAATTTTTAGGATTTAGTATTGAACTGAAGAATTTGGAAATAAATTGTTCTTTTGCTAATGTATAAAAGTCTAAACCATGGGCGATCGCATCGGCATTTAAATAATCTATTACTTTTTGTTTGATGTAATCGTTATTATGACCGTAATTCAAAGCACCAGCCCCAGCCAAAAAATCGATATATTCCTGAGATTCGGAATAAATAATCGAATTCTTAGCTTTGTTAAATACAGTGGGAAAATTACGACAGTAGCTTCTTACATTTGATTCATGTTGCTCAAAAATCTTCATGATATTATCAAAGATAAATAACTTTTACGGAACAGAAATAGTATTTTTTAGTGTCAATCGATTGTGTCTATTGTTATTGCTTTAAAGCGCTCGAGCCTCAAAATCAAAAGTTACTTGTTTTTCTAACATTGCAATAATTTCTTTTTGTTTTTCAGTCAACAAACATACATCTTTTAAACAACTATTGGGATTGTTGATGATAAACTCGAGCAAGATTTTAAAATGAGTTAGTATTGCGTCAATCGTGCCGACATCAACCAAATTAAAATCATAGTTTATTCCTATTAATAAAGGAAAAACGGGAACTACAACTACAGTAACGGGATAATTAATCTTATAAAAAGTATTGAAGCCAGTAACTTCTATTTCTCTTTTATCTTCCCGTAAAGTTTCGGGTTCTGGTAAATTTTCAAAGACCACAATACTTTCAAATAAAGACGAACTTGGTGGTATTTCACTCCAGGCTTTTACTTCTACTAAAGGACTATATTCGTATTGACGAATTTCAACTAATAATTTTTGGAGTTGTTTGAGCCAAGGTAATACAGCCTGTTCGGGATCGACCGTCACTCTAACTGGTAGAGTATTAATTAACATTCCCACAATGGATTCAACACCCTCTAATTCCGGTGGGCGACCCGAAACAGTACAGCCGTATACTACTTCGGGTTGGCTGCTGTAATAACTAAGTAAGATTGCCCAAGTTCCTTGGATTAAAGTATTTAAAGTCAAGTGATTTTGTTTGACAAAATCATTGAGTGCGCTACTCATTGCTGGAGATAAAGCAATTTGTCGATCGTCGTATTGTTCTTGGCGATTTTGTGTAGGAGGTGCTGTCGTATCGCCATACACCTCGACATATAGATTATTGAGAGGAATTGGGGTTTTAATTCCTGCTAGCATTCGTCGCCAAAACCGCTCTGCTTGAGATACGTCTTGTCTTTGCAACCAGTCAATATAACTACGGAAAGGAGTGCTAGGAGCTAAAGACAACTCTCGTTTTTCACAAATAGTCTGGTAGATCTGAATTACTTCATTAAGAAGTAGAGGAACTGACCAACCATCTGCCACAATAAAATGTCTACTCCAAACAAGTTCGTAGATATCGTCAGCAAGGCGCAACAAAGTCAAGCGCATCGGACAGGGTTGAGCTAAATCGAAGGTATTGGCGCGATCGCGTTTTAAAAAGGAGTTCAATTGTTCTTGTTGTCGCTCGACCTCAATGTCTCGCCAATCATGATATTCAAAGGGTACGGTTACTTGTTTGTAAACAACTTGTAGGGGTTGCTCCACATCTTCCCAATAAAAACTAGTACGCAAGATAGTGTGTCTTTGGATTACTTGCTGCCAAGCTTGTTCAAAGGCATCAAGATCGAGGAATGTTTTTAAGGTAAAGGTAGCTTGGAACAAATACAGTCCGTTTTCCGAATCGTATAAGCTGTGGAAAAGGATGCCTTTTTGTATGGGTGTAAGTTCGTAGATGTCTTCAATTATCTCTAAGCGAGCAGGGGCAATCTTATCTTTTAATTGGAGTAATAAGGCTTCATAACTATTTTGTCTGGAAGTTAAATCAATTTCTGGAGCAGAATGTTTTGTAGTTATCTCGGCTGCCAAACTAGCAACGGTAGGATATTCAAATATTTGCTTGGGGGTAGCTTGTAACCCTGCTTGGTTAACTTTAGCGACGATTTGAATACTTAAAATTGAGTCTCCCCCTAACTCGAAGAAATTGTCGTGTATGCTTACTCGTTCGATTTCCAGTACTTGTGCCCAAATATCGACCAGTATTGCTTCTGTAGGATTGCGAGGAGGGACAAATTCCTTTTCTGGCTGAGGTTTTACCTTATCTGGTTCGGGTAATGCTTGCCGATCTACCTTGCCATTAGAGGTTAGCGGCAAAGCCTTTAACTGTACCCAGACAGCAGGAACCATATAGTCTGGTAATCTTTGTTTGAGAAAATCTTGTAAGTCTGTGTCGGTTAAGATTTGCTGTTGTTCTGGAACGATATAAGCCACAAGACGTTCAGTTCCATGGTCGGTTCTAACTGTGGTAATTGCATCTTTAATAAGAGGATGTTGCCGTAATGTAGATTCTATTTCTCCTAATTCGATTCGATAACCCCGAATTTTTACTTGGTGGTCAATTCTGCCTAAGAATTCTAAATTCCCATCGGGTAAATAACGTGCTTTATCTCCAGTTTTGTAAAGAAAAGGCAGGAGGCAGGAGGCAGAAGGACGGGGCTTACAAGCTGCGGAAGTAAATTCCGCAGACAGCCCCTCCAGAAGGTGCTTATTATCTGAAGTAAGCTGTTCGATGAAAGGATTGATGATAAATTTTTCTTTGGTTAATTCTGGTTCGTTAAAATAGCCTCTGGCGAGATTTTTGCCTCCGATATAGATTTCTCCCGGTACGCCTATAGATACTGGTTGTAAATTGCGATCGAGAAGGTAAATTTGAGTATTAGCGATCGCTTTACCTAAAGGTACTGTTTCGGAGGGAGAGACAATTGTTTCTGGGGTAATAGCAAAAGTACAAACTCCGACGGTGGATTCTGTAGGTCCATAATGGTTAAAGATTTGGCAATTGGGTTGATATTGTTGGATTTTATGGACTAATTGCCAGCTTAAGGTTTCCCCACCCAAAATTAAGCATTTTTTCGGTAATATTTTCTCTGGCTGGGCAGCACTCAGTAAAGCATTCAAGTGAGAGGGAACTATTTTTAGACAATCTAGGGAATAGCGATCGCTATAATCAGCAAATGCTTCGGGATGAGTTGCTCTTTCTGGGGAGATGATATGCAGACAGCCACCAGTTAACAAAGCAGGAAAGATCGCGGTATTGCCTAAATCGGCTGCTAAGGAGGAAACTAGGGCAAAACTCTCGTTCTCTTTTAAGTTAAGCCTGTCGGAGATAGCAAAACAATAATTGAGGAGTTGTTGTTGTTCGATAGCTACTCCTTTAGGTTTTCCAGTCGAACCAGAAGTAAATAGGACATATGCCAAATTTTCTATTGTCGTTATGTTAACTGGATTGGCATTATTTTCCTTCTCGATCTTTTCCCAGTCCTCTTCTAGACAAATTATTTCTCTGGTAGATTGAGGTAAAGTAGGAACTAATTGTTGCTGGGTTAAGACTATCTCAGTAGCTTCCAAGCGATCGCGCAACGCTGCGGTGGGTAGATTAGAATCTAGAGGTAAGTACGCGCCTCCTGCTTTGAGTATTCCTAAAAGTCCGATAATCGATAGATGGGATTTTTCTAAGTACAATCCTACTAAAACTTCTGGTTTAACCCCTCGCTGGCGTAAATAATGAGCTAGCTGATTAGCTTGGTGGTTGAGTTGGGCATAAGTTAACTGTTCTTTTTCAAACACAACTGCAAGGTGTTCGGGCGTTTTTTGTACCTGCGCTTCAAACAGTTGATGAATACATTTGTCTTGTGGATAGTCTTTTTGAGTTTGATTGAACTCGTAGAGAATTTTCTGGAGATCTCTTGAAGCAAGAATGGCTAATCGATCAATTCTGGTTTCTGGGTTTTGTATGGCATCTTCTAAGAGGGTTTGAAACTGTTGAGCAATATTGGTAATAGTATCTGGAGAAAAATAATTGAGATCGTAGCTAATTTCTATCAGTAAAGAGTTATGGGGACGAATACCAGAGAGTTTGAGTTTAAATTTTTCAATACAGCTAGATTGTTTTAACAGGGAAAAAGCTACTTCTTCCGCCTCTCGCGGAGGGGGCAATTCTTCAAACCCAAACCCAATGGGAAACGCTAAATTGTCATCAGCTACAGATTCTGGTACAAAATAATCTTGCCATTCTCGAACTGATTCTAAAGTCTGATTATTTAGTTCTAAAACTTCAGTAAAAGTCAGCTCGGGGGTGAAATCGCTCTTAATTGGCAGCCAAGTCGCCAAAAATCCCATAATCGAATGCATTTCTTCATATTCTCGGCGATCGCAGTCAAACCCGATGACGATGCTTGGCTCTTCAGTCAGTCGCCAGATCAGTATTTGCCAACAGGCTAGTAAGATTATTGCTGTAGTAGTTCGATACTCTTGGGCAATAGTTTCCAGTTTAGCTGTTAACTCTGAAGCAATCGCCACATCTAAAGTCTTAATCTTCAATGGCGATGCTTTTAAAGACTTATGTTCTCCAGGTAATCTCAATCCAGTTAGAGAGGTAAGCTGTTGTTGCTGCCAAAATTTTTGTGCCGTCTCTGCATCTTCATCTGTTAATAATTGGTTTTGCCATTCGGAAAATTGAACGTACTGTAATTCTTCTAAAGACGGATCTAGATAGTTAGAATAGCCGTCGACAATTTCGTTAAACAGATTTTTTAGCGTCCAGCGATCGCCACACAAAGCAGGTAAAGTAATCTGTAGGATGTAGCTAGTTGAAGCAACTTGGTATAAAACTAAACGTAAGACTGGCTCGCTTTCTAGGTTATATTTTTGCTGTCTGGCTAACTCAAACAACTCTTCAAGATTTAACTGGCAATCGCTCAGTTGCCTTTTTTCCCATCCAAACCAATGGCGATCGCCAATAGTCATAACTGGCAGTTTAACACCAGGTAAACGACTGAAGTTGGTTCTCAATATTTGATGACGAGCGATAATTTGTTCGACAACCTTTTTTAATCTTGCTGGTTGTAAATCACCTTCGATGGCGATCGCAGCTTGAGTTAAATAAACCGAATCATTTTGTTGTAGCAACCAAAGTCTTTGTTGTTGAGGTGAAAGCTGAAAGCCTTGCAGAGTTGAAGTCGGCATAAATTTTATAATCCTACTTGCTGAAATTTAAAAAGAAATTAGGAAATTTGAGGTTTAATTGTTTTAAATTTTGCTAATTTAGAAAGCTTTTTGCGCTGTTTGGCTCTATTTAGTTCTTCTTTTTCGCGATCGCTCAACATTTCGAGAGTATTAATTCGAGCATCGGGTGTTTTCGTAACGCTGTTGAGTAAATTTTGGAAGTGAATTGACAAGCGGGTAATAGTAGTTGCAGTAAACAAATCTGCGTTATATTGCCACTCTCCCTCAATTCCTCTTTCTGTTTCTTTTAAAAACAAAGCCAAATCGAATCTCGCGATCGCATCGTCTACTTCCATCAGCTTTAAGCTCAATCCTGGTAGTTCAAAAGCTGCCATGGGAGTATTTTGCAGCACTAGTAATACCTGAAATAGAGGCGGAGTATGACTCAAATATCTTTCGGGTTGTAAGGCTTTAACCAAACGATCAAAAGGTAAATCTTGATGAGCATAAGCTCCTAAGGTTACCTCCCGTACTCGTTGCAATAACTCCGTAAAACTAGGATTACCGCTTAAATTTGTACGTAAAACTAATAAATTAACGAAAAAACCAATTAGAGATTCTATTTCCGAGCGATTGCGGTTGGCTACATCAGTACCGACTACAATATCATCTTGACTGGTATAGCGTTGGAGCAATATTTGCAAAACTGCCAACACAGTCATAAACAAGCTCACTCCTTTTTGTCGCGCTAGTCTAGTGACTGCTTGAGACAAATCTGGAGGAATAATAAAAGTTTCTTTAGCACTGGGATTAGTAGTAATTTCTTGTCTGGAACGAGAAGTGGGTAAGTTTAATACGGGGAGATTATGGCTTAATTGTTGTTGCCAATAAGCCAACTGAGTGGCTAAAAACTCTTCCTGTAATAGTTTGCGTTGCCAAACGGCAAAATCTGCATACTGAATTGGTAACTTTGGTAGTGGATTTAGTCGATCGTTAACAAAGGCTGCATAAAGTGTCGATAGTTCCCGAATAAAGACTCCCGTGGACCAAGCATCGGAGATAATATGATGCATGGTAATTAACAACAGATGTTTATTACTCTTTAGTCGCAAAAGAATAAGCCTAAACAAGGGAACTTGAGTTAAGTCAAATACTTGCTGGGTATAGACTTGTCCCAGTCGTTTTATTTCCTTTTCTCGTTCGCTTGGTGTTAACTCTTGTAAATCGGCGATCGCTAAATTAATTGTTAACTCAGCAGCAATTTTTTGTTTCGGTTGACCATCAACAATGGCAAAACTCGTCCGTAATACCTCATGTCGTCTGACAATTTCGTTGATGCTGTCTGCCAGGGCGTTTAGGTTGAGATCGCCTTTTAGTTCTAAGATATTAGAGCCATTGTAGGCAAATGATTCTGGTTCTAATTGAGCGAGAAACCAAAGTCGTTGTTGGGCAAAGGATAAAGGTAAATCCCGATCTCTAAGTATAGGTTGAATTGGTGGTATTTCTACACCAGTATTAGCTTTTTCGAGTTGGTTAGCTAATTGAGCTACTGTCGGGGTTTCAAATAGACAGCGTAAAGGCAATTCCACTGACAAACTTTGACGTATCTTAGAGATAACTTGAGTCGCCAGTAAAGAATGTCCACCCAATTCAAAGAAGTTATCGTGGATGCCTACTTGCTTTAAATTCAGCACTTCCTGCCAAATATTAGCAATCTTTTCTTCTTTATAGTTACGAGGGGCAATGTAGCTTTCTTTATCTGTAGTTGTATAAGAATCCGGAATAGGTAAAGAGTTGCGATCAATCTTGCCATTGGGAGTCAAAGGAAAAGCTTCTAACTCCAAAAAGGCGGAAGGAATCATATACTCTGGTAATTTTTGTTTGAGAAAATTTCTTAGTTCTTGGATGTCTAAGTTTTGCGATCGCTCCCAGATAAAATAAGCTACTAATCTTTTATCGCCTAAACTATCGTGGCGATCGCTCACTACACAATCTTTAATTGCTGGGTATTTAGCGATAACCGCTTCAATTTCCCCTAATTCAAGCCGAAAACCCCGAATTTTTACTTGATTATCAATCCTACCTAAATATTCGATCCTACCATCCGGCAACCATCTGCCTAAATCCCCTGTTTTATAGAGTAAATCTACTTCTGTTCCTGGTAAGGGGTTGGCTGTTTCAGGAAATGGATTGGGGATAAAACTTGCTTCGCTTTTCTCTTCATTGCGCCAATATCCTATACCGACTCCATAACCGGATACACAAATTTCTCCCGCTACACCGATGGGTACTAATTGTAGATGGCGATCTAGGATGTATAAATTTAAGTTGGCTAAAGATTTACCTATCGAGACAGTGCGTTGAGTTGTTGGTAGGGGGTGCTCGATAATCTCTTGAGTAATATCGTCACTAGCTTCAGAAGGGCCATAAGCATTCACTACAGCAATATTAGGATATAACTTAAGCCAGTCATTAACTAAATCTACTGAAACCGCTTCCCCAGTCACCATCATCCATTGCAGAGAGGGTAATTGTCTGGCTTGGGGGGATAAACCCGAAAGATAATCTAATAAACCTCTGAGAACTACTGGCACTAATTCCACCAAAGTAATCTTGCTTTGTTGAATTAGTTGAAATAACTTTGAAGGATCGCAGACAGTCTCGGTGTTGACAATAACGGTTTTCCCGCCAATGAGAATTGGTGCTAAAAATTGCCAGACGGAAATATCCGAGGAAGCGGGTGCACTTTGGAGGAAAGTTAGATTTTCTGTTAGTTCTAGGGCATCATATTGAGCATAAAGATGATTAATTGCTCCACCATGTCTGATCGTTACTCCTTTGGGCAATCCTGTAGAACCAGAGGTATAAATCGTGTATGCAGGTTCAACTCCAGTGAGATCTAGTTCTAAATTAGCTGTTGATAAATTCTGAAAATCCTGTGGAGTATATATTTTAAAGGTTTGAGCAATGGCAGCTTTTGTATTTCGATCGCAGTTATCTACAGAGACAATATAGTTTAACTGAGGACAATTTTCTAAAATACTGGCAGAATTCTCCAAACATAAACGATCGCTCAGTAAAATTTTACTTTCACTGTGAGCAAGTATGTAGGCAATTCTTTCTGGCGGATAGCTGCGATCGATGGGAACATAAACTCCCCCTGCTTTTAAAACTGCTAATATGGCGATCGCAAAATTGGCACTTCTTTCCTGCCAAATACTAACAAATTCTCCTGGCTGTAAATCTAAACTTTGAAGCAATCTTGCTATTTGATTGGCTCTAGCATTTAGCTCGCGATAAGTTAATTTAAGATCGCGATGAACTACCGCAATTTTGTCGGGGGTTTTTGCTACTTGAGCCTCAAAAAGTCGCTCGATTGTTTGGGTAACGGGATAATTTTGGCTATTGTGGTTAAATTCAACTAATAATTGTTGCTTTTGGGCTGCTGTTAACAGATTGATTTGAGATATATGCAAGTCGGGATTGACAACAACATTTTCTAACAGGGTTTGATAATGTATTAACATTCCCTTGATGTCATCAGCCCCAAAGCGATCGTTATTATATTCAAAACAAACATTCAAACCGCGATCGCTGTTTCTGATTTCTAGGGTAAGGTCAAATAATGCCGTTCCATTATCGAGCGGTACTTCTTCTACTGTTAATCCTGGTAGTTCTAAGTCTGAAGCTGGCAGATTATACAAAATGAACATCACTTGAAATAGAGGAGACTGGCTCATATTTCTTTCTGGATGCAATTGAGCGACTAATTTTTCAAAGGGTAAATCTTGATGACAATAAGCTTCAAGGGCTACTTTTTTAACTTGTTGAAGTAACTCGGAAAAAGTTGGATCGCCTGATAAATCGCTGCGTAGAACTAAAGTATTGATAAATATACCAATCGCTCCTTCCAATTCTGGACGACTTCGATTAGCAATAGGCGAACCTACTAAAATATCTTCTAAATCCGTATAGCGATACAACAAAACTTTGAATGCTGCTAACAGCAACATAAACAAAGTGACATTTTTTTGTTGACTTAAAGTTTTAAGGGCTTGGCTTAGTTGTGGCGATAGTAAAACTAATTCCTTTGCACCTCGATAAGAATCTATTTTAGTTGTTTTTATTTGCCGATGAATACTAGGAATTTCTAGATTAGGTAAACTGCCCTTTAGTTGCTTCTTCCAGTAATCAAGTTGAGTCGCAAAAATATTATCTGGTAGCTGTTTTTCCCATAAAGCAAAGTCTGTATATTGGATGGGTAATTCTGGTAGAGAAGGAGATTTTTTCCCTTGAAAGTCTGCATACAGTGTGGCTATTTCTCGGATAAAGATACCCATCGACCAACCATCGCAGATGATATGATGTACCACTATCAACCATAAATATTTTTGGTCTGACAAGCGATACAGTTTGCTCCTAAATAAAGGACATTCAGATAAATCGAAAGGTTTTCGAGCTTCCTGGGCGGCTAACTCCATCGCTCTCGCTTCGGGGTTTGATTGCTGTTCTATTTCTACTATCGGCAAAGTTACCCAGAGACTAGAAGCAATCTGGGCAATTGGTTTTCCATCCCTAGCAACAAACTTACTTCGCAGAACTTGATGCCGCTGAATAACTCGATTAAAACTGCGTTCTAGTGCGGTTATATCCAAATAACCCGTTATTTTAAAAAGACTAATTTCGTTGTATAGGGGAAAATCTGGCTGTAACTGATGGAGAAGCCATAGCCTCTCTTGAGCATAGGATACAATTCCCGTATCAGAATTTGGCTGCGAATTACTTACTAATCGTGGTTTTAAATTATTCAACCCTTTTTCCTTAAGACGACGTTCCAACAACGCCCTTTGTTCGGGAGAAAGAGCAGCAATTCTTTGAGAAAAGTCCTTCATACACTCAGCTAATAATCTTGCCAGATTGAAGTTTGTTAATAATTTTTCTTAATAAATAGCGGAAAAAAGAGTGCTTTCCTTAATGACCTGAAGATTCTCTCGCAAGTTCTTGTTTAAGAACTTTGGGGGAAAGACTTTCTATTTCTGCTAATAAATCTTCTATTTCACTCGTGTCTTCTGCTGATGTAACTTTGGTTGTAATTACCTCAGCTAATTGAGCAATGCTAGGAGCTTCAAGCAGAAAGGTTTGTAAGGGTAAATCTAATTGGAAAGCTTCTCGAAGGCGAGAAGTAACTTGAACGGCAAGCAAAGAATGCCCGCCCAACTCGAAAAAGTTATCGTAAATTCCAATCCTTTCAAAGCCTATCACCTCTTGCCAAATTTTTTCAATAGTTTTTTCAATTTCGTTACGAGGAGCAACATAGTTTTTACTCAGACTCGATCGCGAATGGTAATTGGTAGAAGGTGAGGTATAAGCAGCAAGAAAATTATTGTTTTGCTCGATAACTGCTGGTAGATTTTGAGTTGAGACAATTACTTGAGGTAGCTCACTGGCTAGAATGCGCTCGAAGACTTTTACTGCCTCAGCAGAGAGCAAACCATTTTTGAGATTATCATTCTGCCATTGCTTCATTTCTACGGGAACGTCTGTATTTACTGCCATACCGACTTCTTGCCAAGCATCCCAATTAATCGCTACAGTATGGCGACTAGCATGATTAAAACGAGCAAAAGCATCTAAAAAAGCATTCGCACCACAATAATCAGCCTGTCCAAATCCCCCCACAATGGAACTGAGAGAAGAGCAAAGCACCAAGAAATCTAAGTTTATTCCTGCCAAAACCTCATTTAAAATCAATGTCCCCGTAACTTTAGGCGCAAAAACACTTTCGGCGATTTCTGGGGTTTTCAATTGAATGATGCCGCCACCGGCTACACCAGCAGCATGAATTACACCATCGATCGTACCAAAACGTTTTAGAGAAAGCGCGATCGCCTGTTCCATAGATTCGCGATCGCAAATATCCGTCGTCAGGGGTAAAACTTCTGCCCCTAAAGCCTCTAAATCTTGAATTTTCTTAATTTTCTGGCTAATAACATCTTCTATTTCCTGAGTAGCTAACCATTGCTCCCATTCTTCTCTTGCAGGTAATGGAGAACGTCCCAATAAAATGAGTTTAGCTTGTACTGTACGAGCCAAATGTTCGGCTAAAACTAAACCAACACCGCCCATTCCCCCTGTAATTAGGTAAACTCCCCCTGGGCGTAATTTTAAGTTTTCTTGGGTATTGTTTGTCAGCGGAACTGGTTCAAAGGTTTGTAACCAACGGCGATCGCCCCGATAAGCAACAATTTTATCTTGAGTATCTGCTATAAATTCTGTAATTAACTGTTCTACCACAAGTTCTGTGTTTGATTCTGAGATGACAATATCTACTTGACAACAGTCGATATAAGAATATTCTTGAGGAATAACTTTGATAACACCTAATATTGTTGCTTGTTCGTAAGACAAGGTTTCATTGCCAATAATGTCATAAAGATTATTCGTACTGACAATAATTTGAATCTTGTTTTGCAGTTGTTGCCGTTCGAGTGCTTGGGCTAAATAGATAAGACTCCAGAAAGAAGAAGATCCCCCACTACCCCCCTTATTAAGGGGGGTAATACTCCATAAGTGAATAATCTTAGTTGGGATGTTTCCCGAGCGATCGATCGCGTCTAAAAGAGTATGGTAATCTTCAGAGATAGTTGGATTAATAGTATAGGTACGATCGTTTTGTTGACTAAATTTGTCTCCGCTATATACTGCGATCGCTTCCTTGCCATCGTGCCTTAATTTAGTAACTATTTGCTCGCCAATTCGGGAATTATTTACAAAAACTAAATAGCGTTCTCGATCTGTATTGGTGGTATTTACTAAAGGAACTGCTTTCCAGGAAGGGACATAAAACCAATCCGAAATATTTGCTCTTTTACCTTGCTCGCCTTTATAAAAAGAGATTGAAGGAGGATCGATAGGATCGATCCAATAACGCTGACGTTGAAAAGGATAAGTCGGTAAAGGTACTCGCCGACGCTTTTGATGGGCAGAAAAATTACACCAATCAATTTCTACTCCAGCCAACCAAAGTCTACCTAAAATATTGAGGATGAAAGCGGTATCTGAAAGTTTTTCTTTGGGGTGAGGTAAAGAAGATAAAACTATTTGCCCTGTTGCTCCAGCAGAATTGCGTTTGACAAAGGTAGATAAAGTTCTTCCTGCACCAACTTCTAATAAAATACAATTGTCATCTTTTAGTAGTTTGGAAACTCCCGCAGCAAAACGAACCGTTTGCCTCATATGTTTTGCCCAATAATGGGGATTTGTCGCCTCTTCTGCGGTTATCCAAGTTCCCGTAACGCAGGAAATAAAAGGCATTTGAGGCGGATTTAATTGAACTTTAGCAACTTCTTGGTGAAACGGTGCGATCGCACTATCTATCATTGCCGAATGGAAAGCATGGGATGTATGGAGATGACGGCATTCGATATTTTTCTCCGTCAGTTGTGGGTATATCTTTTCTATTGCCTCATTACTGCCCGAAATAACGCATAAAGAAGGTGCATTAATAGCAGCTATAGATAACTCATCATTCAGTAATTTTCTTACTTCTGCTTCGGGTAAAGAAACTGCTAACATAGAGCCAGTATGCATTTGTTGCATTACTCTTCCCCGCAAAGCAACCAAACGCAGTGCATCTTCTAAAGACATCACACCAGCAATAGTTGCAGCTACATATTCCCCAATACTATGTCCGATTGCGGCTTGGGGTTTAATTCCCCAAGATATCCATAGTTGAGCCAAAGCATATTCAATTACAAATATGGCTGGTTGGGCTATTTGGGTTTGTTTTAATTTATCTGTGGCTGTAGTTAATTCTGAATCTTCTGGATAAATTAGCGATCGCAAATCCAATTCAGGTTCTAATAATTGACAACAGCGATCGATCCACTGACGAAATACAGGTTCAGTCTCATATAGTTCTTTACCCATGTTGATATACTGAGAACCTTGCCCGGGAAACATAAACCCAATGGAGTGACGCTTCTGTTGGGTAACATGAGTTAAAACCCTTTGTGGTTCTCTAGCTTGGAGAGCGATCGCTACATCTTCTAGATCTTTCCCTACTACTATACGACGATAATTAAATTCCTTCCGCCCTACTTGCAAGGTATAAGCCACATCTGCCAAATCTAATTCGAGATGTTTTTTAAAATGTTCGACTAAATTATCTGTCGCCGTTTCCAATGCCGATTCAGTTTTTGCCGACACAATCAATAATTGCCATAATTGCTTTTGACTTTTGCCTTTTGACTTAGGACTTTCTAAAGGTGCTTCCTCTAACACCACATGAGCATTCGTACCACCAATACCCAAAGAACTAACACCAGCGCGACGAGGAGTAATTCCAGCTTGCCATTCTCTAAGCTTTGTATTCACATAAAAGGGACTATTAGCAAAATCGATTTCAGGGTTAGGTTGCTCGAAATTTAAGCTAGGTGGAATTGACTTATGCTTGAGAGCTAAAACCGTCTGAATTAGCCCTGCTACTCCAGCAGCAGCATCTAAATGACCTATATTAGTTTTTACCGAACCAATGGCACAAAAACCTTTTTTGTCCGTGTTAGCACGAAAAACTTTGGTTAGTGCGGCAATTTCGATCGGATCGCCTAAAACTGTACCAGTACCGTGAGCTTGAATGTAATCGATCGTTTCTGGTTCTACGGCAGCTAGCATCATTGCTTCGGCAATTACCTCTGCTTGCCCGTTTATACTGGGGGCAGTGTAACCTACTTTCCCCGAACCATCATTATTAATAGCTGCACCTTTAATTACAGCATGAATGAAGTCGCCATCTGCGATCGCTTCTGACAATCTTTTAAGAACGACAACACCGACACCGTTACCAATAATTATTCCTTCTGCTTTAGCATCAAAAGCACAACAGTGTCCGTCAGAAGACAAAGTTCCGCCTGGTTCGTGGAAATAACCTGTTTTTTGAGGGATACGGATAGACACTCCCCCTGCTAAAGCCAAATCGCATTGATAATTTAATAAACTTTGACAAGCCAGTACGATCGCCACTAAAGATGTAGAACAAGCCGTTTGTACTGTAATACTTGGACCAGTAAGATTTAACTTATAGGAAACACGAGTAGTTAGGAAATCTTTATCATTGCCAATTAAAGTTTGATAGGATTGAGCCGAACCCAAGCGAGCGCGATTGGGAGCGAAGGAATAATAATTATTTAAGCTAGCTCCCCCATAAACTCCCGTTCTACCTTCATACTTTTGAGAATCGTATCCAGCATTTTCTAAGGCTTCCCAAGCACATTCCAAGAACAAGCGGTGTTGAGGATCGGTGATTTCGGCTTCTTTGGGGTTGAAGTCAAAGAAAGAAGCATCGAATAAATCTATATCTTCTAAGACAGCACCAGCTTTAACATAATTGGGGGTATCGAGAAGACTTCGCTCTATTCCCGATGCTAATAACTCTTCTTCGGGGAAAAAAGAAACTGACTCGACTCCATCCCGTAAATTTTGCCAAAATTCTTCCAGATTTTTAGCTCCAGGAAAACGTCCTGCCATGCCAATTATAGCTATTGCTTCCAATGATTCTTGGACTTCTGTATTACTCATAAAACTTTTTCCTAATACTTATATCTCACCTTCCAGCTAAACTTTCTGCCTTGCCTTTTTCTGTCTGTTAGCAGCTTCAATTCTTTGTCTGGTGCGATCGCGTATCGACTTAAATGCAGTTTCCTCGTCAGAATTTAGGGTTAAATATTGTGCCAGAGAGGCGATCGTTGGGTTCTGAAACATTTCGACAATTGATAAATCTCGTTGCAAAGAATTTCTCAATTTCTGATTTACTTGAAGCATCAGTAAGGAATGACCGCCAAGATCGAAAAAATTATCGTTTCTACTCACCTTCTCCAAAGGTAATACTTCTTGCCAAATTGATGCGATCGTTCGTTCTAGTTCCGAATTTGGTGCTCGATCTGCCAATGTCAATTTTGAATCTACGCCTTGAGGGATGGGCAAAGCACGACGATTGATTTTCCCGTTAGGCAATAAAGGTAATTTTTCTACCGACAGAAAAGCTGAAGGTACCATATATTCTGGCAACAAGTTTTTGAGATAATTTTTTAGTTCGTTACCGTTCAATTCGCGATCTCGCGTAGCGAGTGCTGCCGCATCGCGATGGGGAACGACATAGGCAACTAATTGTTTATGTTTGGGTGTCTCTCCTCTTGCCAAAACAACTACTTCTCGCACGTCTGGGTGTTTGGTCAATACCGCTTCAATTTCTCCTAATTCAATGCGAAATCCTCTCAGTTTAATTTGATGGTCGATTCTACCTAAATACTCAATAGTGCCATCTGGTAAATATCGCGCCAAGTCACCTGTTTTATAGAGGCGATCCCCCCCCTTTAAAAGAGGGGGGATCGGATTCTCGATAAATTTTTCGGTGGTTAATTCTGGACGATTTAAATATCCTCTAGCTAACCCGACACCACCAATGTGTAATTCACCAGGTACGCCGATGGGAGAAGGTTGTAAATGTCGATCGAGTATATAAATTTGAGTGTTAGCGATGGGACGACCGATAGGAACGACTGAGCGATCGCTACCACGCTGACAACGCCAATGAGTGACATCAATAGCCGCTTCTGTCGGGCCATAAAGATTATATAATTCACAGTTAAGACGAGCAAAAAACTTTTCTTGTAGAGTAAAAGTGAGTGGTTCCCCGCTACAAATAACTCGTTTGAGACTGCTGCACTTGTCTAATTCTGGTTCTTCCAAAAATACTTGCAACATGGAGGGAACAAAATGTACTGTCGTAATTTGTTCGTTGGCGATAAGATTGACTAAATAAGCACTGTCTTGATGACCTCCTGGTTTAGCTAACACCAAAGTCGCCCCAGTTAATAGCGGCCAGAAAAATTCCCAAACTGAGACATCAAAGCTATAGGGAGTTTTCTGCAAAACTCGGTCTTTTGCGGTTAGTTGATAAGCCTCTTGCATCCAGAGTAAGCGGTTAACCAAACCCCGATGAGTATTCACAACTCCTTTAGGCGTTCCTGTAGAACCAGAGGTATAAATTACATAAGCTAAGTTATCTGGTTTGATTTTGCTCCCTGATGTGGTTTGGTTGCAATCGATCGACCAACTATCTTTACTATCCAAACAAATTATTTTTCCTTGATAAGCTGGCAATGCTTTTTGAAGATGCTTTTGCGTCAATAATATCGATATATTGGCATCTTCTATCATAAAGGCTAAACGTTCTTGGGGATAGCTACAGTCCAAAGGTAAGTATGCGCCACCCGCTTTGAGAATGGCTAATAAACCAACGACCATTTCTATAGAACGTTCCAGACAAACACCGATAATTGCATCGGGTTTAACACCTAAATTTTTTAGATAATTGGCTAGTCGATCTGCCCTTCGATTTAATTCAAAGTAAGTTATCGATCGATCTTCAAAGACTAGTGCGATCGCATCAGGAGTTTTAGTTACTTGCGCTTCCAATAACTGATGAAAACATAGTTCTTGAGGATAGTCAGTCTTAGTATCATTCCATTCTAAAAGTAGCTGTTTTTCTTCTGTTGGTGATAGATAAGGTAAATCTAATAGTTTTGCATCGGGGTTAGTGACAATGCCTTGTAACAAACTTTCAAAGCGATTAAGCATGTGGGCAATCGTTGTCGAATCAAACAAATCCTGATTATATTCAAAAGTGACGGTTAATTTTTCCTCTTCCTCTTCCACAGACACGTTGAGATCGAATTGTGCTGTCTCGGTTTCTACTCGGTACTGACTCAAATTTAACTCATCAATTTTAGGTAACTTCGGCGCATTCCGAACCGCGAACATAACCTGAAATAAAGGCGTATAACTTAAATTTCGTTCTGGTTGCAGTGCCTCGATTAACTTCTCAAAAGGTAAATTTTGATGGGTATAGGCTTCTATGGCTACCTGACGTATTTGAGATAATAATTCTCGAAAACTGGGATTACCTGCTAAATTAGTACGCAATGCGATCATATTGACAAAAAAGCCAACTAATCCTTTCAGCTTTTCATGATTGCGATTGTCAATAGGCGAACCTACAACAATATCTTCTTGTCCCGTATGGCGCATTAATAAAATTTTGAATGCTGCCAGCAGTAGCATAAATCGAGTCACGCCTTCTCGACAAGATAGATTTGTCAGTTGTTTGTTTAGCAGTTTAGGCAATACTAAAGATTGAGAGGCACCTCGATAGGTCTGGATTGGGGGTCTAGGTTTATCTGTAGGCAGTTGTAAAATAGTTGGTGCGTCCTTTAGTTTTTGTTTCCAGTAGTCTAGCTGTTGGCTTAAAATTTCTGGTCGCAACCATTGTTTTTGCCAGTAAACAAAGTCTTGATACTGTATGGGCAATTCTGAAATGGATGGGGTTTTGTCGTCCAAAAATAGTTTGTAGAAGTTGCCAAGTTCGTCAATAAATACTTCTGCCGAGCGACCATCAAAAATAATATGGTGTACATTGAGCAAAAGTAAGTGTTCTTCTGGTTCTAAACATAGCAGCGTAGCTCTTAATAAAGGTGCTTTAGTTAGATTAAAAGGCTTTTGATGTTCTTGAGTAGCGATTCTTTTTGCTTCTAATTCTCGTTTTTCTCTAGGAAATTGTTGACAGTTTATTATTTTCAAAGATAGCTTCACATTAGGATCGATCGCTTGCCTTGGTTGATTTTCTGAGTGACTAAAACTAGTCCTTAGTACTTCATGCCTTTGTACGATCCGATCGATAGATTTTCCTAGTACTTCTATAGGTAAGTTACCTTGAATGCGAACGCCAAAAGAAATGTTATAAGCGGTATTACCAGTTTTTAGACGATCGAGAAACCACAGTCTGGCTTGAGCAAAAGAAACTGGATGTATATTATTATCTGTGGCAATTTTTTTGAGAGATATTGATTCTGTAAAGCTTGTAGTTTCCAGTTGAGCTAATATTTTAGTAACAAGCTCTCGCGTAGTTAACCCTGCAAATAAATCGGCGATCGCAATACTAACTTCTAAATCAGTTTCGAGCTGATTTTTTAATTCAAAAACTTTTAAAGAATCTAATCCCAAAGTAGTTAAAGGATTGTCTAAATTAATGTCTTGAGATGATATTTTGAGTATCCGTGCGACTTTTAATTGCAGATAAGACTCTAAAAAGAACTGAGATTGTTGGGGAGACAGTTGTAAAAGTTCTTTTCTAGTTAACTTAGTCTCCGGATCGACAAATTCTTTCGTTTCTAAAACGCTTTTGGCAACTATCTTTAATTTATCCTCTAAAAATTTATTCCGAGTCGCCCGACGTTGAATTTTTCCACTGGAGGTTTTAGGAATGCTACCTGGTTTAATTAAAATTACTGCATATACTTCTATCTCATGTGCTTCCGTAACCGCTTGCCGAATAGCTGTAGTTACTTCTTCTAAATTTGGCTTGGCACGAAACTCTAATTCTTGTACTATTACTAGTCTTTCTTTCTTGTCTATTTCTACCGTAAAAGCTGCATTGCTACTCAAACGTAAAGCAGGATGGCTTTTTTCTGCGGTCAATTCGATATCTTGAGGATAGAGATTGCGTCCACGGATAATAATTACATCTTTTATTCTTCCTGTAATGTAAAGTTCTCCATTTAATAAAAAGCCTAAATCTCCAGTTCTTAAATAAAAATCTTGCGTATCTTTTAATTGCGCCAAAAAAGTTTGTTGTGTTGCTTCTTGATTATTCCAATATCCTTTTCCTACACTGTTGCCACTTACCCAGATTTCTCCTACTTCCCTCTGTTGGCAACGGGTGAAAGTTTCAGGATTGACAATGACTATTTTTTGTCCTGGTAAAGTTTTACCGCAACTAATAAAAGTTTGAATATTTTTTTCTCGATCGTTAGCTTCAACTATTTTATTTTTAGCTAGGGAAGACTTTTCTACAGTTTGACTTTTATATCTATTTTTCTTATTTCCACCAGAAATCATTAGTGTTGCCTCTGCCATACCATAACAGGGATAAAATGCTTCTGGAGAAAATCTACAACTTGCAAATTTTGCACAAAATCTCTTTAAAGTATCGTGTTGAATCGGTTCGGCACCATTAAAAGCCACATTCCAACTACTCAAATCGAGAGTTTCTAATTGCTCGGATGTAACTTTTTGGACACACAATTCATAAGCAAAATTAGGTCCTCCACTTGTAGTTCCTTTAAAGCGAGAAATTGCCTGCAACCAACGATAGGGACGTTGTAAAAAAGCGGAGGGAGGCATCAAAAAACAAGAGAAACCACCATATAAAGGTTGTAATATGCCGCCAATCAAACCCATATCGTGATACATCGGCAACCAAGAAACAAACCGACTTTCATCGGAATGTTCCATCATCTGGTAAGTCATGGCAGCATTATGCAGCAAATTCCCATGACTGAGCATTACTCCTTTTGGTGTTCCCGTAGAACCAGAAGTATATTGGAGAAAAGCAAGAGTATTTACATCGATAGAGGGTTGTTGCCAGAAATCTTCTATTCCTAAAGTAATATTATCCGTAGTTAGCCACTGTAATTCTTTGCTATTAGTTTGAGAAGAGAATAAAGGTTTAATAGTGACTAAAGTTTTAGTTGTGGTTAAAGCAATGACGGCTTTTGCATCGGCTAATACAGATAGAATTCTGGGAGTATTACGAACATTTCGAGGGGGATAGGCAGGAACGGCAACTACTCCAGCGTAAAGACAGCCAAAAAAAGCAGCTATGTAATCTAGTCCCGGAGGATAAAGTAATAAAGCTCTTTCTCCCCTTAAGCCGAAAATCTGAAGTTGAGTGGCGATCGCTCTTGCTTGTTGGTCTAACTCTTCATAAGTTAGTGTTGCTGTCTCTGTTTCTCCATCCTCTAAAAATGAAAAAGCTAGTTTCTGAGAGTGACATGAAGCTCTATAGAGCAAAAGCTCTATTATCGTTAAATAATTATCCACAACAAATTCCCTACCACTAAAAAGTGATTTTTTAACCCGACTGTTTCTGGCATTACTTAAAACTCAGTTGATTTAACTCATAGCTTCGATTTAGTTTCCATTGTTTTAATACAGGTTATACGCTTTTGCCAAAACAATTTCTTACTAAAAAAATAACTTAGCAGTAATTGAAAGTTTTTTTCAATTCCATCTTTACAGATATTTACATTATTGATTCGACTTTTGTTTCATCTAGAAGCTAAATAAAAGCTAAATGTCTTGGAAATAAGTCCAAAATACTGTATTGTTTATTGACAGTTATTTTGATTAGTCAATAAACAACTCAAAACTTAATATTTCCAAGCTAAATGAAAACAAGACAGCGAGCGAGAATTAGCGGAGTATCGGTTATCAAAACAGCAGCGTTGACAAGTTGTTCTCTTATTACTTTTCTATTGGTTCGACCTTCTTGGGCAGAAACAAACTCAGAAGCGGCTATAAGACAACCCATAGAAAAAAACAATGCTTCGGTTCTTCATCTCCAAGAACTCGATCTCCCTGCCAGTTCCCTTAAAGAGTGGCTTGCCCAGTCTTTAACAAGAGTCACGGGAGTCAGACTCAATCAAACCGATGATGAATTAGAAGTAATCTTAGAAACCCCGACAGGAGAACAATTAGTCCCGTTAATTCTCTCTGAAGGCAATAATCTGGTAATTGATATTCTCGATGCAACCTTAGCTTTACCAACAGGAAGTGAATTTAGGGAAACCAATCCCGCAGATGGGATTACAGAAATCACCGTAATCCAAGTAGATGCTACTAGCATTCGCTTAACAATTACGGGGGAAAAACAAGCACCCACCACCGAAGTAATTCCCTCTAGGCAAAATTTAGTCTTGAGCGTGACTCCTGAAGAGACTAAAGCCGAAACCGAACTAGATGAGGAAATTGAAGTGATTGCCACTGGAGAGGGACAAGAAGATGATTACTACGTACCCAATGCAGGGGTTACCCGTACCGATACGCCAATTATCGATACTCCTGGAACAGTTCAGGTAGTACCTCGTCAGGTAATTGAAGATCAAGGGGCGAATGAATTACGCGATGCCTTAAGCAGAAATGCTGCGGGCGTAGTTACAAATAGTCCACCGAGATCTGCTTTTAATAACGTGCTGATTCGTGGTTTTGATGTTTCTTCAAATTTTTTGAGGAACGGCATTCCAGAATCTTTTTTCGCTCTTACACCACCGAGAGATTTGAATAATGTGGAGCGATTAGAAGTTTTGTCGGGACCAGCTTCTGTAATCGGAGGTCAAATTTCCCCAGGAGGCATTGTTAATATTGTTACCAAACAGCCTCTATCGTCGCCCTTCTACGAACTATCGGCTAGCTATGGCAGTTTTAACACTTATGAAATTGCTTCTGATTTTTCCGGTCCATTTAACAACAACAATACCTTAGGATATCGTCTCAATGCTTCTTTCTATCATTCCGACACGTCTATTGATATAGATGAAGTCGATATTGACCGTTTTTCCATCGCACCAGTCCTTAGCTGGCAAATTGGCGAGCAAACTCAACTCAGCTTTGAAGGGCTGTATCTAGACTTGCGAACTCCCCAACGAATTGGATTGCCTGCTGTAGGAACGGTTATAGATAATCCCAATGGGGAAGTTCCAAGAGACCGGTTTATTGGAGAACCTGATTTTGATGGCAACGATCGCCAAATTACACAGATAGGGTATGACCTAGAGCATAGTTTCAGCAACAACTGGTCGTTGCGCCATGCTTTTCGTTACTCTAATTTTCAGCTAGAGCAAAGAGAGGCATTTGTTGAGGGACTACAGGATGATTTACGAACGATAGAGCGATCCGGTGATTTATTCATTGACGATATTAATAATTATCAAACCACTGCTTATATAACTGGTGAATTTGAGACGGGTATTATTAATCATCAATTATTAGCAGGTGTTGATTATGTCTTTGAAGAAGAATTTTTTGAATTTGAATTTTTTGAAATAGATCCCATAGACCTTTTTGAGCCAGAGTTTACAGGTCTAGGAGATCCAATTCCTGACAGTAGAGGGAGAAGTAGAAATACAAACGATGGAGTGGGAATTTATTTGCAAGACCAACTTAAAATGTTTGACGATCGCTTAATCTTGGTTCTCGGTGGACGGGTTGATTTCGTCGGTTCTTCAACTAAAGATTTGCTCGATGAATCTTCGGAAGCTGAATCTCAGGATGACACCGCCTTTAGTCCTAGAGTTGGAATTCTGTATAAACTTGTGGATAATATCTCTCTCTACGGCAGCTTTAGTCGCTCTTTTCAACAAGTGACAGGTAGAAGTGCTACAGGGGAAGTTTTTAAACCTTCCCGCGGCACTCAATACGAAGTAGGTGTCAAAGCTGACTGGCTTGATAATCGCTTATTTACGACTATAGCTTTTTACGATTTAACTCTCTCCAATTTAACGACATTCGATCCTGAAAATCCTCAGTTTGATGTTCAAACAGGGGAACAAAATAGTCAAGGAATTGAATTAGTAACAACGGGAGAAATTTTGCCAGGTTGGAATGTGATTGCCTCCTATACCTACACTGATGCCAAAATTACCGAAGATAATAATTTTACTGTAGGCAATTCCCTACCTAACGTCCCCAAAAATGCGGCGAGTTTGTGGACTACCTATACAATCTCCAAAGGTAGTTTACAAGGATTGGGGTTTGGTTTTGGTCTGTTTTATATTGGCGAAAGAGAAGGGGATTTAGACAATTCTTTTCAGCTTAATGACTATCTAAGAACTGATGCTGCTCTTTTCTATCGCAGGGAAAAATTAAATCTTGCTCTGAATGTGAAAAACTTATTTGATATTAACTATATTGAATTTTCTGATGACGATCTCAGAGTTTATCCCGGTGAACCGTTGACAGTAGAACTGTCTGTCAGATACCAGTTTTGAGATTCTCTTCTGGAGCAACTCCTAAGTTACAGCAAAATGTTGAGTAGTTTGAGGATCGGGAAATTTAAGAGAATACGAGAGTTAATCTTTCAATGGCATCGTTACTTAGGCTTAGTTCTAGGTATTTTAATAGCGATTGCCAGTTTAACAGCAAGCATGACGATCGTACTAGCCGACACCTGGGAAATCCGCACCCTAGGCAAAATTGAACCCATTGTTCCCCAAACAGAACAGCTATCATTAGGCGCGCTCGCCTCTCTTGCGGAATTTGCCTATGGAAATCAGGGAGAGTTCCAACCGCTGGGATTAGCTCTAACGATTTTGTTTATTACTGGCTGTTATCGTCGTCGCCATACAACTAAAACTCAAACTACTAGAAAACTAATCGAGCGATGAAATCTTTACAAAGATTGGCAAAAAATATTATTAACAGAGCTATTTCTACTTACTTAGTAACAGTTACTAATCTTCTTTTGTTACTGACATCTCATCCTACATTAGCTAATCCTACCAATCTAGAATCTTTGCAAATTTTACATCCAACTATTATTCCTGAATGGTTATCTTGGGGAAAGTAAATTTCTCGCCAAATATAAATAAACATAATAATATTAACCTCGATCGCTCTTCTCAAGCATTGACAAATGGGAATTGGACGATCGCTGATTCTTTTCGGGCTGCTTATATTAGTTGGGATCGAACCAACAATTTATCTAGCTCTCAAACCCAAAATGAACTGGAAAAAGAACGCTATTTTGATTACGGAGAGTTTCCTTTAGAAGAATTTTACAGTTTAATTATAGAAACAACTCAAGATTTTCAAACAGGCAATTTAAACCATGAAACTATTATTGGAGTAGAAGTTATTAAAAATCCTTTTATCCTCTTCGGTGAATCCATTGAACCTTCTAGTTATGCTCTTGAGATTCTAACTAATTCTCTTCTGCCAAGTCCTTATTTAGCGAGGGATTTTGTTAGTAAAAAAAACTATTTGGGATTATTTATCGAACATGAAATTAACCTAAGCGATCGCCTATCCTTTAATTTTGAAGGAACTTTAGATGTAGTAATTGACGATACTATAGATATTCCCGAAATACCTTTTGTCGAACCCACTGAGAACAATAATTTTTATCCGGAAATCGCTTTAGACTATCAGCTAACCGATAAGATTTGGCTATTTGCTAGTTTTGAATATGCTGCCGAACCTATTGCAGGAACTGATGCTAGAGATCTACCCTTGCGAGCGGAAATATACAGGGGTTTTGAAGTAGGAATTGAAACCGAACTGAGTAATAACTGGTTAGCAACCCTTTCTTTTTACCACGAAACTCAAAATAACATTACTACCATCGACCCGAACGAACCAGACTTCAATTTACAGATTAACCAGCAAATTAGCCAGTCATGGATAGGGGAACTTAGAGGAGAAATAACTCCTGGTTGGTGGGTATATGGGTTTTATACCTATACCGATGCCACTGTTACCAAAGACGAAGAAATTCAGATAGGGAATCAAGTTGAAGGAGTAGCCCGTCATAGCGGTGGTTTCTGGACTAGCTATGAAATTACTCGAGGTTCATGGCAGGGTTGGGGTTTTGGTGGGGGGATTTTGGTAAATGGCGATCGCCCCGGAGATACGACAAATAGTTTTACTTTACCCAGTTATTTACAAACTGATGCAGCTATTTTCTATTCTCAAAACAATTTTAAAGCAGCAATCAGCGTTCAGAATTTATTTAATGCAGGGGTAGATAATGATGGGGAGGCAACACCGCGATCGCTTTTTAGCACGCTATGGTTTCAATTTTAAAGTTCAATAATTTCAGAACGTAGATTTAAAATCAACTCATAGAATTAATCAAAATTATTGTCAATTACTCTTTGCATATATTTACAAGGTAAATTGTTGTATCTAGCGAGCAAACTTGAATAAAAGCTAATTTTTTGAGAAACAAGTTGGAAATACTATATAGTTTATTGAGAATAGTTTTTACCTGAAAAACTAACGCGCAATTTAACTGTTAACTGTGTGAGGAACCAGAACTTGAAATCAATCCAATCTAGCTTTTATATATTCAAATTAAGCTCAATCATTTTATTAGCAGCTATTAACCCTGTTGCTGCTGAGGCAATAAAGAATCATTCTGATTTAGGAGCGACAACTCAAATTAAGGAAAGTCGCGATCGAGTTTCTACCTCGGCAAGAGATTTACTGTCGCAAGAGAAAAAACAAGGAGACTGGGAGATAGTTAGAGCAGAGGAGACTTTTTTAGACACGGAGACACGGAGACGCAGAGACGCGGGGAGAAGAGAGAGAGAAATGTATTTCCCTAATTCCCCAGTCTCCCAATTTCCTAATCAAGCGTCTGTAGTCGATCTAAAGCAAAATGATCTCAGCGGTACGGCTGCCGATCTTGTGGCTCAGGGAGTGACGCGGGTTACGGGAGTACAGATTAATCAAACCGAGTCGGGATTAGAGTTAGTCTTAGAAACTGTAGCGGGAAGTGAAAGATTAGTCCCGTTAATTTTGCCTGAAGGGAACGAGCTGGTAATCGATCTTCTCGATGCAACCTTGGCATTCTCGATTAGAAATGGCGTAACCAAACTCAACCCCGCACCAGGGATTAATCGGATTACTGTTAACCAAGCCGATGAAAATAGTATTCGGGTAAGGATTACGGGAGAAAACCAAGCACCAAGCGCGGAAGTAGTTCCAGGAGGAGACGATCTAGTTTTAAGCATCACTCCTGAAAGTACCATCGCAGAACAAGAACCAGATGAAGAGATTGAAGTTATCGCTACGGGTGAAGCAGAAGATGATGATTATTACGTTCCCGATGCAAGTACTGCAACACGAACCGAAACACCGCTATGGGATATTCCAGCCTCGGTTCAAGTCGTACCCCAAGAAGTGATCGAAGACCAAGGTGCAACTAATGTTCGAGAAGTAGTGCGAAATGTCGCTGGCGTTACATTTGCTGATTCAATTGGAAATCGTGCCGAGCGATTTAATCTTCGTGGTTTTCAAGCAGAGCAATTTCTTAACGGGATTCGCGAAGACACAGTTTTCTCGAATCGTACTCAACAAGATTTAGCTAATATCGAGCGCGTTGAAGTTCTTAAAGGACCAGCCTCCGTCTTGTTTGGACGTGCTGAGCCATCGGGGATTATTAACTTTATCACCAAACAGCCCTTGCTCGAACCCTACTACAATCTTGAGTTTACGGCTGGCAATTTTGATTTTTATCGACCATCATTAGATATTTCAGGTCCCCTAACGGATAATAAAAAGTTAGCGTATCGCTTAAATGTCGCCTATGAAAATGCAGGTAGCTTTCGAGATTTTATTGATACGGAAAGAATTTTTGTTGCACCAGTCCTCGCCTGGCAAATTAGTCCAGATACCGAGTTTACCGCAGAGTTTAGCTATCTCAATGACAATAGACCGATAGATAGAGGATTAGTAGTACTAAGCGACGATGAGGTTGCTGATGTTCCTCTTAGTAGAACGTTTACAAATGGGGAAGATATTGAGTACGAACAAACTAAGGTATCACTCTATTTCGACCATCGCTTTAATTCCACCCTATCCTTACGTTCTGCTTTCCGCTATACCGATTTAAACGAAATAAGCACAGACGAAACGGATGTAGAACCTATTGAATTGCTTGATGATAGATTTCTTACTTTACAGCAATTTGGTACCGATGGGGACACTGAGAATTCTGAAACTTATACCTTTCAGACTGATTTAACCGCTGAGTTTAACACTGGTTCGATTCAGCACAAAGTTTTACTTGGTTTGGAATATGCAGAAGTAGACAATACGTTCTTTTCTGAGGTTCGAGATGCTGGGGTCGTTGACATCTTTGATTTTGACGTTGATGATATTGTAATTGGTGACGAGGTAGAGTTCGTGTTCGATGGAGCCAGTGATATCTCTAGCTTTGGCATTTATTTACAAGACCAAGTTACCCTACTCGAAAATCTCAAGTTGGTTGTCGGAGGTAGGTTTGATACTTACACAGAAGAAAGCAGTTTTTTGGGTGAAGTAACAGAAGCAGAAGCAGATGCTTTCTCCCCTCGCGTTGGTATAGTCTATCAACCCATACAGCCAGTTTCACTGTATGCCAGCTATACTCGCTCGTTTACTCCTGTCGGCGGTACGGATGTGGAAGGAGAGCCATTCGATCCCCAACGGGGAACAGGGTTGGAACAGGGTTTGAAATTGGGGTGAAAACCGAAATTATTGAAGATCGTCTTGCTTCAACTTTAGCTTTTTACGATACAACTTTAACTAATGTAACCACAGAAGATCCTGCCAATCCTAATTTTGAGCACCTCCATCGACGGAACTTTTCCCGATTATTTAGAAGAAGAGAACGTCAAAGATATTACTATTATTGGCAACGACAACCAGCCTGATTTAGAAGCGATTTTAAGGCTCAAACCTGACTTGATTTTAGGTTCAAAGGTTGTGGCTTCTCGCCAACAGTATCAACTGCTATCGCAGATTGCCCCAACCGTGTTTACTGAAGGTAGCGGTCGCAGAACCGACTGGCAGCAGAACTTTCAGTTATATGCTGAGGCACTGGGTAAGCCTGAGCTAGCAAAACAGTTACTAGGACGCTATCAGCAGCGGGTTCAACAGCTACGCCAAAAGATACCTCGCCCACAAACTATGACAATCTCTGTGCTGGCTAGTTACAGCAATAATCTCGGTGCTTATACAACCAGCAGTTTCTCAGGCTCGATACTGCATGATATCGGGTTTTCTCGTCCTCCCGCTCAAAACATTACTCGAACCCATTATCTTGATTTATCGGCTGAAGCTTTAGATGAACTCGATGGTGATTATATTTTCTTGATCTACGACCCCCGCCCCGGCGAAATATCAAAAAAGGAATTGATCGCTAATCCATTGTGGTCCCAGCTTGAGGCGGTTCAGAAAGATCGAGTGTGTGAAGTGCCAGATGAGGCTTGGGCAGCAGGTCGCAGTCTGTTAGCAGCGAATCAGATTTTGACAGATGTGGAAATGTGTTTGACTCAAGCAAACTGAGTGTTTGTTCGATCGCTATACAAAAGGTTTTCATACGAAAAAGATACTTCGATTGAGTTGCATAATTCGTCCCTCTACTTCAAAAAAACAAAGTGCGTAAATTCTTTCTCATATGGTTCGGTCAACTAGTTTCTACTATCGGTAGCTACATGACCGACTTTGCCCTAACACTCTGGGCTTGGGAACTAACGGGTTCGGCAACGGCTCTAGCTTTAATGGGATTTTTCTCGTCATTTCCCAGTATTTTTGTTTCGCTATTTGCGGGCATCATAGTCGATCGTGTCAACCGTAAACATTTAATGATGTTAGGAGATGCGATCGCTGCTATTTCAACTCTAGGAATTTTAATTCTTCATCTGTCAGGAAATCTGGCTATTTGGCATTTATATTTGGCTGCATCGGTTAATGGTGGTTTTGGTCAGATTCAAAAATTAGCTTATTCCGCTTCTATTACGCTCCTGGTAACACCCTTGAACTATACTCGTGCCAATAGCATGAACTCTGCGGTTCACTATGGCTCGAATATCGTTGCCCCTGCGATCGCTGGTGTGCTTTATCCGATTATTGGTTTGGGAGGTATTTTACCTATCGATCTTGCGACTTTTGGAGTGGCGATCGCTACTTTAGTGTGGATACGGATTCCTCAACCATCTGAGAAGCAGAGGAGGCAGAGGAAGAGGGGAAGACGGGGAGTCAAAGGTACAGTGGGAATGTTTTGGCAGGAGATTACTTTTGGAATTCGTTATCTTTGGCAACAGAATAGTTTGCGCACTTTACTGTTGGTTACAGTATCGTTTTGGTTTGCTCACGATCTCGGTGGAGCAATCGACAATCCGATGATTTTAGCTCGTTCTAATAACAATTCTCAGGCTCTAAGTACGATCCTCTCTCTTGCAGGTATTGGGGGTGTTACTGGTGCAGTAGTATTGAGTGCCTGGGGCGGTACAAAACGTCGTGTTAATGGAATGCTTGCGGGATTTATGGGGGCTGGTGTTGCGAAAGCGGTATTCGGTTTGGGTCAAAGTCTGAGCGTTTGGCTACCCGCTCAATTTTGTTCTTCCCTTAACTTTCCCCTATTGGGTAGTTCGGAAACGGCATTATGGATGGAAGCTACTTCCCCAAAACTTCAGGGACGAGTTTTTGCTGCTAATTCTTTAGTTTTGCAGTTGGTAAGCGCGTTCGCCACCTTGATAGCAGGACCGTTGAGCGATCGCTTTTTAGAACCAGCGATGCAGTCAGAAACTATTTTAAGTTCACTGTTTGCTCCTATTTTTGGTAACAGTGCGGGTGCGGGTATGGCATTACTGTATGTATCTTGTGCGATCACCATGTTTTTAGTTGGTGCAGTTGGCTATCGATTACCGCAACTGAATAGATTAGAAAATACGGCGTTGCTGAAAATTAATGATAAATGTTACAAGATAAAAAGATGAAATGTCCTAGATGCAACTCAACCAAAATTAGGAAAAATGGTCGTCGTCAAACAAAACAATGTTTCCAATGTCGAGTTTGCGGTCGACAATTGGTAGAATCACCAAAATTTCAGCCTTATTCAGAAGAGATCGAACAACTGTGTTTCAAAATGTATCTCAATGGTATGGGCTTACGAGGCATCGAAAGAGTTACACTCACGCTCTTACTAATATGGGGCAAGAATTGAGCTTTGGCTGGCTATTTGGTACGGTAAAAGGTTCGGGAATAGCACTGCTATACGTTGTTTGTGCTTTGGCTATGTTGTTGATTGGGTTAAGCGGATATGCCTTTCGTGCGCTGCGCGATGTCGAAATACTTGTCCCCGATAGCGATCGCTGTTAATTTTACTAAATACAGTTAGTATTTCTTGAATTTATCTACCTAAAAATTCTCTGCTCAATCCCGAACAGGCGATCGCCTCTCGACATCGTTGAAGATTTAAATCTCCTGCAATAATCGTTCTATCTAGTTGGTGAGAGGTTGCGAGCATTGCTTTATCTGGCAACCAAGGTAAAACTATTAATTCTTTTGGTTGTGAAAACATCTCAATTAATTGCTCCAACATTTGCTCCTTGAGAGCGGATTCAGGAAAAACTAATACCGTTTTCACTCGATCGATTAACCAATCATGATCCCAATCTGCTGCCGTAATGGCGATCGCCAAAGCCGCCGAGTTTACGCATTCGGCAAATTTTTTTGAAGCTGTATCGCCGCAAAATATTAAATGTCGTTTTTCCAGTAAATACCAACCTGACGGAATTTCATCAGCATCACTAACAACCTCAGAAGAATTTGACAATAGTCCTGGTGCTGATTTTGCAGTTTCCACCACAGTTTTGGGAATTATCGTGATAATTTCCTGCTTGGAGGTAGATGCCTCGTTCAATTCTGGTTGTTCGACAGTTACAGAAGAATTTCGCTTTTCTTCTTTGATGACTCGACTAAGCTCTTTGTGAGTCAATTTTTCACCTTCTTTGGCTCTTTGCAGAAATTTATCTCGAACTTCCTGCGGCGTAGATGGCGCTGCTAAGAGGTAGAGAGCGGAAGTAGCAATCTCAATTTGGGCAAAATTTGCACTTTGATTAAACGCTTCATAAACGTTAATAAAATTATAGGCTGTGCGTCGACTCCAGCCAAATTCTGCTTTGAGCCAGACTTCAAATTGACCGTGTTTTAGTTGAGAGCGGACTTCAACCAGCTTTTGTCCAATTTCCCAAATATCTTGTGCCGAGCGCTTGAGACGTTCTCTAATTTCTGTGGTTCTTTGCGCGATTAAATTTCTTTGTTCGGAATCTAAGGCTTGATAATTAAAATTAGTAGTTGGCTTGAGTGGCTTTTCTAAATTGTCCATATTCAACCTGTTCGGAATATAACTCGGTATAAAAAATGATTAGAAGGTAGCTTTGACCGTCTACCACAATGAAAATTCCACTTCATTATATTCACGAGCAACCACATCGCACAAAGCAAATACTGGGAATTACCAACGTCCCTCATCGATCAAACAGGTATTTTTTGAAAATTTTATTGCCTAATATCTAAAAAAATTGTTGAGAAGAATTTTAATTAGTTAAAGGGGAAAATAAAATCAATTAATGTCTTATTTAGTTAATCACACTGTAGCGCTGTAGCGCCGAGGAATTCATTTTGTATAGGTTCTGAGAAACTACAAACCTTGGTACTCATCCTCTATAAGAAAAATACCCTTTTTATTTTATCAGTTAAAAGATTCTAGAGATGTCAACCAAATCTTTGTCAGTGAGCGCAGATAATTTTTGTTTAGAAATAGATTGCATCTTATATTTTGCGACCAATACATCTGAAGTTTTAATTCTTCAAGAGTTTGGTCTTCACTGCTCTGAACAAGTCGTGCGACGTGTAAACCAAGGAACGGTTTCGGTAGTATTTTTTTTTGAAAATATGTATATTGAGCTAGTTTGGATTAAAAATAAAAAACCGCAGAACATTATAAAGCAGCTACAGGCATAGATATATTAGCACATACTTATTGGCAGCAGACTAAAGCTTCTCCTTTTGGGTTTGGTTTGCGAGTTAAGACAGATCAAATAAGTTTGATACATTCTTTTAAAGAATACGAATTTATATGCAGACAATCGGGCCCTTCTGCTAAATTTTCAACTGAAAATCTCGCGAATATAGAAGAACCAATCTGTTTTTTCGTTCCCGATCGACTAGCTTTAACAAATTGGCTCAATTGCTCGAGTGTAAGACATCAACAATTAATTTCGCATCCTTTGGGAGTCAAAAAATTAACAAATGTTAAAATTGCACTTAATATTGATAAAAAGTTAACTAATACTATTTCTTTGCTCGAACAAAATCATGTTTTATCGATTGAGAAAAATACTTCTTCATTATTAGAATTAACCTTTGACGATAATTGTAGAGAAAAACTTATTGATGCACGACCAATATTGCCAATTCGCTTAAAGTTTTAACAATTTTATTATCTAGCTTTTGTCAAAAAGATAGCTCCTTTGAGAGCTAATTGCATATTATTGACGACCTCATCTGGTAATTTAGACAGGTTAGCCAACATTCTTTTCCGGACTTTTTTCCTTCTCTGTAGGATTCTCTGAGAAGAACAGCAGGGAAAGACCTCAATGACTTTTTTCGGGTAACTACGGGCAATGTGGCAACTAAAGATGCAGTATTAGAATTTCTCCATTTGGAACGTTCGGTGGCGGTGGTACTCAACTATAAAGCTAAACTGTTTGATAAGGGATTATCAGAAGCTACAGTTAATCGTCGTCTGGCTGCGATTAAAAATCTCTATGGTATGGGTCGCAAGTTGGGAATCTGTCAGTTTACCCTAGAAGATATTAAAGGGGAGAAGGTTCAGCAATACAGGGATACCAGCGGGATTACGCCAGAAGAATATCGCAAGGTGTTGGATATTTGCGATCGCTCTTTAATTTACGGGATTAGGGACTATGCCCTGTTGAAGTTGCTGTGGGACAATGCCCTTAGACCCAATGAGGTAAGTCAATTAAACTATGGGGATTTTGAACCTCTAGCTAGGGAATTGAAGATGCTGGGTAAGGGTAGGCAGACGGAGATTATCGGCTTGAGTAGTTCTACTACGAAAGCTTTGCTGGATTGGATTGAAGCTTACGCAGATAAGAAGCAGAAAGAACCGTTGTTTGTTGCCCTCGATTTTAAGCATAAAGGACATCAGATAACTGGGGATGGTATCCACAAAATGGTGCGTTGTTATTGCAAACAGCGGGGATAACGAAGCGGATGAGTCCCCATCGTTTTAGGCACAGTTCGATTATGGCTGCTTTGGATGCTACTGGGGGAAATGTGAGAAAGGTGCAGAAGTTATCCCGTCACCGTCAGATAGATACTTTGATGATTTATGATCGTCCCCACCACCGAGAAGATTAGCTGCTATTCTCAAGGGGTCTGTGGAAAGATAATTAGTCCAGCGTTTTTTGGATGTATGTTCTATTCGCTCTTGAGCTACTTCTAACCGCTTATCGATGAGGGCAATTTGTTCATCAAGTGTTACTAGTTTGGAGGAATTAGCGATCGCCATAGAGAAAATATAATGCCCAGACCGAGAAATCTCAGAACGTACCAAGCTCAGAAGCCTTGTTTAAAGATGAGGACGAGCCAACCATACAGAGCGCATCGCCTCAAACCTTACTAATCGAGCAAATTGTTACTTCATCTAGTCATCAAAGAACTAACTGACACAGAAGCTCTACAACTGGCTCTGATTGAAACCTCCAAAGAGAAGATTTAAATCCTGTGGAGGAAACTGAAGGGATTTTACAGTTACTAGCTCTCCAGCTTGACTCAACTCCTGAAGAAGCTCGGCAGTGACTTTATCAAATGAAAAATGCGATTGAGAAAAGTAAAAAGGAAGAATTTGACTCTAGGGATAACGTTATCCCTAGAGTCAAATCAAAGAAAGAGTAAGTGCTGTCAAGCCAACTAAGGAGAAAGAAAGAACTAAAAAGTCGCGTGGACACCACTTATAAACATTCAATAAGCAAAAACCTCGGCAAACTTACCGAGGTAATGCGTTAATTTTTTTGATTTAACCTTAAAGCTTAGAAGCGGTTGTTTCGACGACCACCACCAAATGAGCTTCTGTCTTCACGAGGTTTAGCTTTGTTAACCTTTAGCTCGCGCTCCATCCATTCTGCTCCGTCTAAAGCTGTAATAGCTTTATCTTCGTCTGCTTCGGATTCCATTTCTACAAAAGCAAATCCTCTCACGCGACCTGTATCGCGGTCGGTAGGAATATGAACCCGTTTAACAGTTCCATACTCGGTAAAGACTTCATTTAAGTCTTGTTGATTAACTTCGTAAGATAAATTGCCTACATAAATTGACATAGCTTGATTGTCTTCTCAATGAGTGTTGTGTTTAGAGAGACAAGATTATTGAACAAGAAATAGCTCAATACTTTACGGAAAAAACCTTCGATACTGAATAAAAACTTAATCATTAATCTTTTTTCTCAATCTTAATCCTAACATTTTTAGGGAGAATCGATCTATCAATAACGAATCTCATCCAATTTAATAAATTATGAATTATAATAAATTATATTTTATATTTAAAATAATGTTTGTTTATCAAAGCTGAAAGTGTAAAAAATTGGAAATACATCTTTAAAAAATTCGTCCTTGCAGAAGGAGACACAATCATGACAGAAAAAAATGCAGCTCGAATCTATAAACAGGTAGAGCAAGCCCAGGCTCAACAGCAAAGACAGAAAGCACTTAGCAATCCAGAAGCTTTCATTATTCTGGCTGCAGCTAGAGGATATACCTTCACCGTCAAAGATTTAGAAGCTCAACTCAGTCAATTATCTGATGAAGAAGTGGCAGGTATTTTCAATCCAGGTATTGGACCAAGGCGACATCTGTTCCCGAGATAAAAGAATTGGAGAGATCGCTGTTTTGGGAGTAAACTGATGGGGCAATCAGGCTGGAAATCGCTCTCTACCTTTTAGGGACATTGCTCTGCTCGAAAGATAAAACGGGCGGACGCAAATATCACTATAAAATCGGGTTTAACTGCCGATAACGCACACCAATAGGGAATAAGTACGCTCTACCCCTCACTGGCACTTTCTCCGCCTCCAACTTCTCTACCCTAGATGTAGCGGCTTGCAAAGTGCAATTCGTTGGAGCTAGGAAACCTTAGAAACCAAGAAGGTATGAGCTTCCAGGCGATGGTAGGTCAAAAACCACAAGTGGATGGTAGGCAAATGGAACCGCTTATCGGAACGAATAAAAACGTAGCACCAGATTTGAGGCAAAAGTCGAAACCTTAACTCTGTGAGCGGGAAGTCTCACGCTTATCCGTTAGGAAAGCGTTGAGAGAGGTTCGCTCGTTCCTCGCGTCGAAAGCGAACTTGTAACTAGGCTGGACATTCCCGCCCAAATTTGTTATCATGAAAATAATATTTGATAAGGTCAAAATCAAGGCTAAAAACAGTCAAGGTTAGATTATATCCAAGAAAAGAACAAAAACAAGCGCTAGAGAACGCGTTTGGGAGCCTTCGTTGGTTATGGAACTATTACCTTGATTTGTCTAATCAATAGAAGGTAATGCTATTGGGATTGATTTAGGATTGACTCATTTTGCTATTACTAGTGAAGGTAGTAAGTTTGATAATCCTAAATGGTTAACTAAACATGAACGCAACCTGAAAATCAAACAACAGCAACTCTCTAGAAAGCAAAAGGGAAGTAATAATCGTAATAAGTCTAGAAAGAAAGTAGCTAAAGTTCATAATAAAATCACTCGCTGTCGGGAAGATTTTCAACACAAGCTATCACGTAGGATAGTAAACGAGAACCAAGTTATTTGTGTTGAGAGTCTAGTAGTACGCAACATGGTCAGAAATTGTAGTTTAGCCAAGGCAATTAGCCAAGTAGGTTGGGGACAATTTTGTACCATGTTGAAATATAAAGCTGAGAACGAGGGAAAGATTTATCTGGAAGTTGACCGCTTCTTTGCTTCTAGTAAGACTTGTAATAACTGTCTATATCAAGTAAGCGACCTGACCCTTGATGTAAGACGTTGGGATTGTCCTAGCTGTGGAACTCATCACGATAGAGATATCAATGCAGCTAGGAACATAAGATCGGAAGAGGACCCAAAGCCATCACTGCACACAAACTGGCTCGTTTGTTTTACTAGATGTGGATAACTGCTGGGCAATATTGTGATCCTGGTATGGTCTACTATGAGCAAAAATACCAGGAACTGATTCTCAAAAACCTCCGGCAAAAAGCTCAGGCTCTTGGTTTGGAACTTATTCCTATTTCTCATCCCACCGAATGTGTTTCTCGAGAGTTTAAGCAAACTTTTTTGCCTTTTAATTTAAAAAGCGCTCGCCAAGGGCGCAGCTTTGCTGACCGCGACTGCAAGGAGCGAACCCCTCGCGAAGAAGTAGAGAAACACACAAAAAGATTAGATATCTTGCATAAGTCAAATTTTGGTGTTGATAGGGGAAAGGGGAAAAGGAATAATTTTTTACCTTTGCCCTTTCACCTTTAACATGCATCCCTACTTCTGCAAGAAGTCTATTTTTGAGCGACAACCTGCATAAAACTAAACCACTCCACGTACTGATTAGTAACAACAACACAACAGTTGAGTTCACTAATTCAATTCACTTAGAGGTCTAGAACAATGAAAAAATCTCTTGGAATCCTCGCTACCGTCGCTTTAACTTTCTCTCCGGTTGCTGTTTTCGCTCAAGAAGTACAAACCAACATCCAAGGTGCGTCTAACTCTGGTGCTGCTATCGGTACTGATAACTTTGTCAATCAAAATATCGACCAAACCAACCTCCAAAACCAATTTCAACTAGACGGTTACTACAACAGCGTCGATCCTCAAAAGCAAATTTCCGTACAAGATGCGTCTAACTCCGGTGCTGCTGTCGGTACAGGAAACTTTGTCAATCAAGATCTAGACCAATTAAACCAACAATTCCAAACCGATGTAGATGGCTACGGCTATCACCTGCCCTACTAAAGAACGTTTCGCGCTTCAAAGATTGTGGTCATCGAGAAAGCGAGAGTTGGGATAATGCCCTGCTTCTCGCTTATCGCCACAAAGTTTATTGGGAATATAAGGTCAACTTGCTTCGCTCAAGTTCAAAGTTCAAAAATTAATTCCACTTTGAACTTTGAATTTTGAATTGCTTTAATAACAGCAGTTTTTGGGTGATTTGTCCCCCTTTATCCCCCAATTCTGGAGGGGTCTGGGGCAACCCTACCGTTCGACGACAGAGACGCGCCCCTACTTTTGTCACTCTCTCCAGTTTTTGTCCTCTACTTAGCTAAGCAATAGCAACAGACAATAACCAAATAGTAAAAGGAAGACTAACAAAACTAATCAACGTCGAAGTCAGGATGGTTCGTGCCACGAAAGCAGCATCTCCGCCAAATTCGGTTACTAGTACTAATGAATTAACCGCTACAGGCATGGCACTCTGCAAGACTAACACCTGTAAATCTAAGCTTTCGAGATGTAAAGTGCGACCCACGACAAACGTAATTAGAGGTGCTACTAGCAACCTTATTCCTGACGCTAAGATTTCTTTAATTCCTACTCCAAAACGAGTGCTAGCTAGTTGTATGCCCAAAAGAATTAAGGCTACTGGAATAGCTGCTTCTCCCAAACTTTGAATTCCGGCATCCAATTTAAAAGGCAGTCTAATCGATAGGATACGTAAACTCAATCCTACTAAAATCGACCACAACAGGGGTAGTTTAAGAGTCAGACGAATCCCATAGGTAAATCCTTTTCCTTTCAATAAAGCAGGACCCAAACAAAACATAAAAGCAGCAGAGACAATCATGTAGACAATCGCTCTTTCTAATCCAGGTGGACCAAAGGCAAAGGCTGTTACTGGTAAACCCATATTCCCGTTGTTGGAAAAGATAGAAGTGGCAAGTAAACCTTTTTGTAACTCGGGCGATTGCACGAATAGTTTACCGATACCCCAAGCTACTAAATACAGAAAAACAGAACTCAAAGCAAAACCTACTAATAAACCCGTAGTGCTTTGCACGGAAAGAGTCGTGCGATACAAGCTATCCACCACTAGTGCAGAAGAGAGAATATAAAAGGTTAGTTGGGAGAGGGTTTGATGCTGTAACGACAAAGTACGCCCAGCAATAAAACCAATCAGAATAATTAAGCCAACGGGAGCGATAGCAGGGATAATAACGTTCATTAATAATTAATAATTGATAACTAAATATCTGGTAACTGATAAAAGCGATCACTCCTACAAATTCTTCAAAATCCTACTACACATCAAATCTAGGATTTAAAGTAGGGACGTAGCATGCTACGTCCCTACAAAGTTCACTCATTACTTCTTCTCCGCGTCCCCGCGTCTCCATCCCTGCGTTCCGTAATACAATCATTCAGCCACGCTCTTATTTGAGGCTCCCAATAGGGAATAGCTTACCTGCAAATAAATCGTGAAGCAGGAGATAGAAGCAAGGAATGATAAAGAGAGTTAGTAAGGTAGCCAAAGCTAGCCCAGAAAAGACAACAACACCTAATGGTTGCAGAAACTCCGAACCTTCACCCAGACCTAATGCTAGAGGAAACATCCCCAAAACTGTAGTAATAGTTGTCATTAAAATTGGTCTGAGTCTAGCAGTCGCCGCTTGCAGAATAGCTGTATGCCTACTCAAACCTTCTTCTTGTCGTAGTTGATTGGCTAACTCTACCATGACGATCGCATTATTAACTACAATTCCCACCAACAAAACCACTCCTACTAACACTGTTGCCCCCACTGCCGTTTGAGTTATAAACAAGCCGAAAATACCTCCCGCTAAGGCTAAAGGAACGGTAAAGAGAATAACTAAGGGATCGACCAAAGAGTTGTATTGTACTGCCATGACAACGAAAACTAAAAAGACAGCCAAACCTCCTAATAATCTCAAGGAATCTTGTATTTCTTGAGTGGATCTAGCAGCATAGCTGGGTAAACGACTCACGCCTGAAGGGAATTCCATCTCTGCGACGATCCCTTCTACTTGTGCCAAAGCATCACTTAGCCTAGCCTCTTCTGCTAACTCTCCCGCAATAATAAATACCGAACGCTGATTGATGCGCTGAATTTCTCCTGGTGCTTCCCCTAGTTCTAAAGTTGCTACATCTGCTAAGCGAATCAGACGATTATCGTTGGCTGACAAAGGTAGTGTGGCTAATTGACTGCTAGTTTGACGCAATCGCTCGTCGAGTTGGACTCTGATGTCAACTAAACGTTCTCCTCGTTGTAGTTGAGTGGAGACAGAACCATTAATTGCTGTCTGTACTGTCTCGCCCAAGTTAGGTAGGGTCAAACCCAAATCCGCTAAACGTTCCCAGTCGGGTTGAACTTGCACTTCTGTTTGTCGCGAGTCTGCATCTGGACGAAAACGAGATAATGTGGCTCGTTGGTCTAATAATCGCAATAATTGACGACCCGTCTGTTCTACTATTTGGTTATCTTGACCTTGAAGCACAACATCAACCTCAGCTCTAACAGGAGAGTTATTTAGATTAATTCCTCGTACTCTTTCCGGAGAAAGACGCAAGCGAACATCTACTAAATTTAGTTGTTCCAAGTCTCGCTCAACTCTGGCAACCAAAGCATCTAAATTGCTACCTGGCTTAAGAGTGATTACGCTAGAACTACGCAGCAGGTTTTCGGTTGTATTGCTACCAAAGAGAAATCCTCCTACTGTGGTAAAGACATATTCTGTTTCTGGTTGCTGGAGTAAAATTTTATCTGCTGCCTCCATTACTTTTTGATTGGTTTGAAGGTTTGTGCCTGGGGGAAAGTTAGCAAACAGTTGCACTTGACCTGTATTAATCGGCGGTAAAATTTCTTGAGGTAGACGAGAAAACATCCAGAAACCACTACCTCCAAAAAAGAGAAAAGCCAACGCGATAACTAATAAGCGATAATTGATGACATCTTGTAAGATACGGGTGTAACTTTTGGTTACTGCTTCAAAGCGATTATTAAAAGATTTTAATAAAACAAAATTGCTAATACCGCTCGACCGTTTAATCCCTAAAAGACGGGAAGATAGGGCGGGAACGACAGTCACGGCTAGCAGTAAAGAAGCTGCGATCGCCAAACTTACAGTAATAATTAACTCTCTAAACAACAGCGAAAATAACCCCCCAATCATCAAAAAAGGTAATACTGCAACTAAATTAGTAGTAGTGGAAGCAACTAAGGCAGATTCAACCTCTTGACTTCCCTTTTCTGCTGTTTTTCTAATATTGATATTTTTAGTAATCTCTTCCCTTTTTTTACTTTTTAATTTTTCCTTTTCAATTTTTAAAGAGATATTCTCCAACATAACGATGGAGTTATCTACAACAATCCCTACCCCTAAAGCCAAACCTCCTAAACTGAAGATATTGATAGATAAACCAAACAGTTGCATCAAAATAATGGCAGCCAGAGTAGCTAGAGGAATTGCAACGACAATAATAAAAGTTTGACGCAAGGAACCGAGAAACAAAAAAACAGCGATCGCTGCTAAGATTGTTCCGATCGCTCCTGCACTAACCACATTAGCGATCGAGTTCCGAATAAAACGGGATTCATCCTTAGTAGTTATTAGTTGCATGTCTTCAGGAATTAGCCCGAACTGACGCAGAAAAGCCAGTCTTGCTTTGACTCCTTCAATAACGGCAATAGTATTAGCATCTGGTTGTTTTTGAATACTTACTTTCACAGCGGGGTTACCATTGAGCAAGACAAATACTCGTTGTTCTGCCGTCCCGTCAACAATTTCGGCTACTTCCCGCAAATAAATCCTTCTTCTAAGTAATTCTTGACTGGAATCGCTGCCACCCACATCCAAAGAAAGGTTAAGAATCTCTTCAACAGAAGGAAAACGTCCTCTGGTGCGAATTAAAGATTCTCCCGCTTCTCCCCTTAGCCTTCCTCCCGCTACATCTTGGTTGCGTTCCCTCAATGCATCTAATACCTGATTCATCCCAATTCCCAAAGCTTGCAGACGTTGCAGATCGAGATTAATCTGTACTTCTTCTGTTAAACCGCCAGCAACATCTACAGACGCAACTCCTGGAATGATACTTAGTTCTCTACTCAGTTCCTCATCGGCAAAGATTCTCAGCGCAAGATCGTCAATAGAAGCAGATTCTATCGCAAATTCATAAACAGGTAATTGAGAAGGATCGAATTTGAAAATACGCGCTTCTGTAACTACATCGGGAAGTCGATCTTGGTTGCGGTTGAAAGCAGCAATTGTATCATTAAGGGCTTGGTCAATATCTCCTCCTGGTTCAAAATAGAGGTCGAGAGAGACTGTTCCCTCACGAGTGCGAGAAAAGACCTGTACTACTCCTTCCGTAGCACTCAAAGCCTGTTCTAAAGGCTTAGTTACTTCTTCGACAGCTATTTCTGGGGAGATTCCTGGAACATCCATGCGCACCCCGATGCGAGGATAAGTGATGGCAGGTAACAAATCTACCTGTAGCTGAAAAATCGAAAAAATGCCCACTACTACCACGGCAATAGCAAGCATGAGCGTACCTATATGACGACGAATAGCGATCGCGCTAATCGATTGTGGTTGCGATGGCGACTCAAGCATTGCAAGTTTCTATGTCCAGTTTTCTAGTCTAACGCGAGTCTAGAGATGGAAGTAGAGAAACTAATCCTTTGAGCACAATATTTATTTATGTCCGATTTAGCTGGATATTGGCAATGTATTGATAAAATTGATTAGATAGGAACCTACGAATTCGACATAGCGATCGCTTTTTCCCTGTAAAGTTTTTGAGAAAACAAAACTTTTTTTATCTGTATTAAACGGTGTTTACAGAAGAAGGAGACAGGATTAATTACATACATCTATCCCAAACGAATTCTAACTCCTGATTATTACAGATAGATCGTAAGGGCATTCCGAAGGAGAGCGAAGCTGCCCCGCCAGAAAGCCCCTACAAAAATGATGGGTCGCATTCTCTTTTTAAATTGGTATTATTAAGATGGCGAAGCGATCGCCAGGCTCTGGTATAAATCTTTGTGAAACAATAAGAAAAAATCGCTCTGTTTATAAGCTCTCTTGGTATTAAGGCGATCGCAAATTATAAACTGGTTCAATCGCCACAACAGCAGGATCTTCCTCTAGCTGCTCCAATACTTCACAGGGGATATTGGCGGTAAAGATTAACGGACTAATCCAAGTACGGACTTCAACCCCAGAAGGCACATATCCCTCCTGAGAAACCTTAACCGTTGCCACCAAAGATTCTTCTCGATCCAACTTTCTAAGGGCTTCTCCACTTAACCTCAGCTTTGAAGGTTTGGGAGTGACGTATTCAACCCTGTACTTTGAATTATTATCCTGCTTGTTTGAAGACATGGCGTATTTAGAAAGAGGGAGGACTGCTATCAGTATTGAAGCTATCACAATTATAGCCCTGTACCATCCTTTCATGAGCTAACTCCTACTCCAGAGCGCGTACTTGCTGTACCGATGCGCTTGCGTCTACTCGTCCCATGCCATAACGGTCATTCCACGCAACATCAGGTGGGTTTAAGCGAGCATTCTTGGCTAAGATGTCACGGATTTGTTCAACCGTAAGCTCTTGATTCAAACTGCGGGCTTCGGCAAGCACAAGGGCTACAACTCCAGTGACGGCAGGAGCAGCCATACTGGTTCCTGACATACGAGTAATCCCTACGCGAGTTGATGAATTGGCAGCCCATACGTTATGTCCGGGTGCGCTAATTTCCGGTTTTTCTCGTCCATCTCTTGTCGGTCCGGCACTAGAGAACCAAGACAGAGGCTGTCCAACAGTGTGGGCATCGTATGAACCCACGACTAGGCTGTGCTGTCCGCAGGAAATAGAGCCAAGAGTATAAGAATTATCATGGGGAGGAGCAAAGCTAGACTGTCCAAAATCATCTCGTTCTATCCAGGCATGAAATTGACCGTTACCGATCGCAACACCATGCAGTCGGATCTTAAGCTGCGAAGGCAGACTCGAAGATATAGCCCTAGTATTCATGAAAATACCAATGTTGTTGTCGCCATTGTTAGGATCTCCTTGACGATGGGCAACAAAAAAGAGTAGCTCGTTCGCCTGGTTAAAAATCTCAGCAGAGGTACCTAAATCTACTGTACCAATGCTTTGCTCGTCTCGATCGATTAACTCTAACTGTAGCCGGTCATCTTTACCGTACCAAATCTCGATTTCATTATGAGTAAAATCAAACTGCCCGATTTGCCAGACAAGATCGACGAAGCTTTCTTCCGTAACCTTACCACTGGCATGAATTCCGTCTGCGTATGAATTACTAGCAGCAATAACTACAGCGCGGTTAGGTTTAGCAGTGACAATCGCATCAATTCCCTGTTCGACTAAGTTGGTGCCGTCATGAGGGCCACCATTGGTTCCCAGACTTAGATTGATTGCACAAGGACGGTTTCCCGCTTGCTCGAAAATAAATTGAATTGCCTCCAATAATTGTACCGAACCTCCGAAATTAGAGCCAACCACATCAATACCTTCCCAAGCAATGTCACTGGCACTAATTTGCACAAAAATAATATCTGCACCGGGAGCAACACCTGGGACACGGCTACCGCTACCATTACCACAAGCAATATCCATCACATGGGTTCCATGACTTGCCCTGCCCGGATTGTAGCCCAAGCTAATATAGGGTTCAACTGAGCGCAGCGCGGCATTGATTTCAGTTTGAGTGTAGACCTGACCGTATCCAAAAGGACTGGAGCCTCCAGGTAAAGCGGTCTGATCCCAAAGTGCGAGAATGCGAGTGCTGCCATCCGGATGGCGAAAGTTACTATGGAGAAAATCACATCCATAATCAATGATGCCGACGACCACGCCTTTACCCTGTTGTCCTTGAGCAGAAGGTGGTAGTAAATCGGAGCGAGCCTTGATTTCTTCAATTGTTGACTTTAGTGTTAGTTGGAGCAGTTGAGCTGCTTTGAGGCTTTGAACGTAGGGAAGTTGTCGCAGTATTTCCACCCGTTCGAGCGGTACTCTTGCGGTAACAATATGGGCACCATCAGATGTAGTTCCCAGATTAGCTCCTGCAAAGACCTCACTTTGGCTCAGCCAGCTTGTTAGATCGGAAACCTTAGCAATTACAGCAACTTCACCCTTGGCTGTTGAGGCTGTGGCAGGAGGTACTATTCCTCTAGCCCTACGAGCTAAATACATTTGTATTCTCGGATCGATGTCATGAAAAATTTCTCGCTGTTCTAAACGCATGTTGTTCTCCTTCTAATTCCAATCTCATAGTTTAGGTATGACTAACTACTTTAGGTTCATCTTTGTTTCTGCCAACATGAGAGTCACAAACGTAGATGGCATCCCTGTAAAGTCGCTCTGTTCAATGGAATTGCACAGATTGTTTTTTTTGAGCGCTCGCTTCTTTTCTCCTCAATTTAGTAACGATCGCCCAATAAAACTAACCTTTCAGTTGTGTCATTACTTGATTTACAGACAGCACAGGAATGGTAGCCGAGCGAAAATCTTGGGGATTTCGGGTAACGATTGCATCTAACTGCTGAGCCTGTGCACAAGCAAAAGGTATTTCTCTAACCGTTCTTTCCGCATGGCTTCAATATCGTTTATGAACTAGTAAACTTTGTAAATTAAAAGGTGTCAGACGTAGCGATCGCGACTAAATTGTTTTTCTAGAAAATAGATGAAAGTTAAGTTAAAAAATCAATCAATGTTAATGATTGAGTATTGCTACACTTACATATTGTATTTTCAGGTAGTTATTTCTAAAAATTTTCAGGCTAAAATCACATATTTCGATAAACTTGTAAATAATTTGTAAATATGAGCGGTATTCCTCAAATTGCAGCATCGACAAGAAAGCGTTGCTAAAGCGTATATCTATTCCAGAAGAGATAGGAAAAAAATACTGTATCCTATCTCCTCTGGGATTCTAATTAGAAAGTAAAGGTAGTCCGGATCGTGCCAATGACTAGATCGTCATTATCATTATTGTGGTTAGGTGCCGTAATCCATACTACTCCAGGAGTGATGGCAATATTATCATTTACCTGATACTGATAAAATGCTTCCACATGTAAAGAAGTGTCTCGATCTTCATTGTCTAAGCCAGGGATAACAACACTAGAATTGGTTACTTTTGGTTCCATCCCCACAACGATGCCACCCAAACTACCCTCTTTAACCAAATCAGGAAAAGCTAGAGTAACTCCCCAGTTCCAAATATCTTGGGTACCCCGTTCAATCGTGCCATCAAGAGTAGAAAGGATGCTATTTTTAATGTAGCCGCCCCAACCACTTATAATGAAACGCTCGCTTAGCTGCCAAGAAGCTTGTACTCCATAAGAATTACTGGAAGTAGGAACTGCCTCGCCCAATTCGGTTTCGGTTAAGGTGCGCAAATTAGCTAAATTGCTACCCGTAAAGGTATCGCTAGCATTATAAGCATGAACATAGGTCAAACCGAATTTCAAGCTATCGATAGGTTTAAACACTATTTGACCCAAAGCCGCATAAGGACCATTAAACAAGCCACTGCCTTCAAAAGGCTCGTTTGCTGCACCTGCTAAATAGCCAAGGCTGAACTCAAAGTTATCTCCCAACTCGGTTTTAGCGCCGATTCCCGTCCCCGCAACCTGATTGTAGATAGGATTGCGATTGCCAAAAAAGGAGATGGCACCACTACCACTATCATCGTAACTATCAAGGGGATTGAGAGTATCGGCAAAGTCATAGGAAAAACCGCCAGTACCCTCAACTACCACTTGAGTGCGATCGCCGACGGGGAAATAATACGATAAAGTTAGTAGTCCGAGATCGTTGTTTTCTGGCGCACCGAATCCTAAGTCCCCTTCAAAGGTGCCAGTAACCTCACTAAAGAAAGGAAAATTTCCCGCCTGTAGGAAAGTTAAGAGTAAATCTTCCCCAGTAAAGCTAGTATTTAATGATAAGCGCGCGCGATTACCAAAAACGGGAACGCGATCGATTTCATTACCTTGAGCATCATCTCCTGCTAGAATACTTGCCAGTCCGAAGACTACTTCTCCAGATAAGGTAGTTGTAGTCGAAAATTGATGGTCTTCTAAAAAAGCAACCCTTCCTTCCAGATTATCGATGCGGGTGCTTAGAGTAGCTAGTTCTGCTTCAAATTCTTGGCTCAATCGTTGCAGGGTTTCGAGATCTTCCCGCGTTACGGCTTCAGAAGAAGCAATCAATCTTTCTATCTGATTCAAGCAAGCATTCAAACCTGCCGCAAATTCGTAGCGGCTTAGAGGCTGTTGACCGCGATAGGTTTGGTTTGGATAACCGACAATACAACCGTAGCGTTCGACGAGACTGCGCAGTGCCTCATATGCCCAATCCCCGGGCGAAACATCCCGCAACTGATTGACATTGGTAACTTGTTCGATCTCGCGATCGTTATAGCGGTCGATCTGTAAGAGTAAACGATCGCGATCGCTTGAAGGCTGGCTCGTTGGAGCTTCCAATTTTATTTGAGCTGTTGCTCCATTGGCAATTAAAACAGTTGTACTCAACAACAAGAGGCTACTCCAGCCAAGTTTCTGTAGTTTTCTGTACAGTTCAAATTGGTAAGGGGCTGACTTCGCCCCGTTGAATTTCTCGTAACGCAAGTCTTGAGCTGCAACGAGCTTGATGACTTTCATATCACTCCTCAACTTAATTGTCTGCAAGCCTAAAAAGCTGCGCTCATATAGTTCCCACCGAAGCTTGTCAAAGTAACAGTTTTGAGTAAACAATTTTTAAGACATTTAGCGATCGTTGCGATCGCTCACCAGTTACTATTTCCTCTTTCCCAGATTTGTCAATCTGTATTTTTGCCAGAGTCAAGTTTGGGGCAAATACTTTAGTCAAACTAGAATATATCTACTACATCCCACGTAACTAACTTCAACTTTACTTTAAATAAAACGCCCTTTTTTTTGAAAAAATACTTTCATAAATTTACAGGAATTCAAATAATAATCAGTAATTACTCAGTTATCAAATTTAAAAAAATTTGTCAAGTTTGATATAGATAATATCTTTTTGGGAAAACACATATTTAATTATTTAGCATGCCAGGATTTGAAAATTGGCTTCGTGCATTAGAACAAAAAATGGTCGAGCAAATACCTTTAAATAGTTTAATTTGTCAGCAAGTAAATAAAGAATTAAAAATACTAGATTTGAATAAAAAAAACTTAGTTGAAGAACACTTATTACATTGTAGTTTTTATTATGATGAACTTACTGGCTTGCCCAGTCAAAATCTCTTATTAAATTACATAAAACAAGCGCTCGCACGGACTCACGAACAACAAAACCGTATATTTGCAGTTCTTGTTTTAGATATCGATCGCTTTAAAGCAATTAACAGCGGTCTTGGACGCATGTTGGGAGACAAACTTTTAATAGCAATTTCCCAAAGACTACAAGCTTGCTTGCGTTCTCAAGAGATTATTGCTCGTCTTGGCGGCGATGAGTTTGCCATCTTATTAGAACATATTCACAACGTCGATTACGCCAAAGACATTGCCGAACAAATTTATAAAGAACTAGTGGCACCTTTTAATCTTGACGGATATGAGATATTTGCTGATGCCACCATTGGCATTGCTGTAGGTACAAAAGACTACGAACGACCGGAAGACCTGTTACGGGATGCGGAGTTAGCTGTAGCCAATGCTAAAAAATGCAGTTTAAAACGCTATCAAGTATTTAACCAGACTATGCATACTCGCGCCATATCTCTTCTGCAACTAGAAAACGATCTGCGAAGGGCGATAGAACGTCAAGAATTGGAGCTACACTACCAACCAATAATCTCCCTGTCAACTAAACAAATTACTGGCTTTGAAGCTCTGGTTCGCTGGCGACATCCCATACGCGGTTTAGTATCTCCTTCAGAATTTATTCCAATAGCCGAAGAAACAGGATTAATTCTTCCCCTTAGTTCGTGGGTGCTTTGGGAAGCTTGTCGTCAGATGCGTATTTGGCAGTTAAAGTTTAGCTGTATTTCTGATTGGAAAATTAATGTCAATATATCGAGTAAACAGCTTGCCCAAGCAAATTTTGTTAAACAGGTTAAACAAATTTTGAAAGGGACTGGTCTGGCTCCTCATAATTTAAAGCTAGAAATTACCGAAAGTTCTTTAATAGAAGATTTCCAATTTACTATTACTGTACTCAGACAACTCAAAGCTTTTGGAATTGAATTTTCTCTGGATGATTTTGGTACGGGTTACTCATCCCTGAGTTACTTACATATGTTTCCTTTTAATAGCTTAAAAATTGACCGCTCCTTTGTTAACAGCATGGAAGCTAGTAACGAAAAGTTGGGAATTATTCGAGCGATCGTAACTCTTGCCCGTAATCTCAACATGAACACCATCGCAGAAGGAATAGAAACTGCTAGCCAGTTAGCTCAACTAAAAGTTTTACAATGCCAATACGGCCAGGGATATTTTTTTAATAAACCATTAGAGCCAAAAGCGGTAGAAGCATTAATTACCAAAGAACTAGACAAAATAGAATGGGCAAAAAATGTAATATTAGACAATAACGACGCAATTTTAGAAGAACAAATAGACAAAGAGCATTTACTATTGCACATAGAACACCTGCGCCAAGAACTAGAAGAATTGAAGCAGGAAAAAGCCGATCTCGAAATTATGCTAGAGACTGCTACCGAACATGCCGATTTAGTTGAATCGCAACTACAAAAGGAAATTAGAGAGCGCAAAAAAATAGAAGCAGCTCTTCATCAAGCCAATCATGAATTAGAATGCCTCAGCGTTTTGGATAGCTTAACCCAAATAGCTAATCGTCGTCGATTTGATGATTATTTACTCCAAAAGTGGCAACAATTGAGAAAGGAAAAAGCTCCTCTAGCTTTAATTCTGTGCGATGTTGATTATTTTAAAATTTATAATGATACCTACGGTCACCCAATTGGCGACCATTGCTTGCAACAGGTAGCTCTAGCAATTGAGTCAGCACTCGAACATCCTTCAGATTTAGTCGCTCGCTACGGCGGAGAAGAATTTGCCGCGATCTTACCCAACGCCGATATGGAAAAAGCTATGCGAATAGCGGAAACTATTCGGTTTAAAATTAAAAATCTTCAGATTCTCCATCATAAATCCCCTGTCCGGGAACATGTCACCATGAGCTTGGGCGTTTTTAGTATGGTTCCGACTCCAGAAGGTTCCCCCGAATTGCTAATTACATTGGCTGACAAGGCATTATATCAAGCTAAAGCTCAAGGTCGCGATCGCGCTGTTTATGCTATGAGCTAGTATTTGCGTTAGAAATCAGCAGTAGGGCAATACCTTTCAAAGTTTTTATGTTACAGAAAATTTCGCTAAGATCGAAATAATAAGGACATAGTCATCATCTGTATTAAGGAAATTGTTTCGTGTCCGTACTCGATAGCTTTAATGCTAAAAAAACTCTCCAACTCAAAAACAAAACTTACACTTATTACAGTCTGAAATCAGCTTCAGAAGGCGGTTTAGGTGATATTAGCCGTCTACCCTGCTCTCTCAAAGTGCTTCTCGAAAATCTACTGCGCCATGAAGATGGTCGTACCGTTGACAAAAACGATCTGCTCGAATTTCGGACATGGCTAAAAAAGAGAACTTCAAATAGAGAAATTGCTTATCGCCCGGCACGAGTGCTGATGCAGGATTTTACTGGCGTGCCCGCAATAGTAGATTTGGCAGCCATGCGCGATGCTATAGTAGCTATGGGTGGCGATCCCGACAAGATTAATCCCCTCATTCCCGTAGATTTGGCGATCGACCATTCAGTCATGGTAGATAGCTATGGCACGCCGACAGCATTTCAAGAAAATGTGAAATTGGAGCTTAAGCGCAATCTAGAGCGTTATGCCTTCCTGCGTTGGGGACAGAAAGCATTTAATAACTTCCGCGTGGTGCCACCCGGTACTGGTATCTGCCATCAAGTCAACTTGGAATATCTAGCGCAGGTGGTTTGGGGCGAGGAGCAACAGGGAGAAACCTTCGCATATCCCGACACTCTGGTAGGCACTGACAGCCACACTACCATGGTTAACGGTCTTTCTGTTTTGGGTTGGGGTGTCGGCGGAATCGAAGCAGAAGCCGCTATGCTCGGTCAGCCAATTTCTATGGTACTGCCTGAAGTCGTGGGCTTTAAACTCATCGGTCAGTTACCCCAAGGAGCCACTGCTACCGACCTAGTCCTTACCATAACTCAAATGCTCAGACAAAAGGGCGTAGTCGGTAAGTTTGTCGAGTTTTATGGTGACGGTCTCGAGTATCTGTCCCTAGCAGATCGCGCCACTATTAGTAATATGGCTCCCGAGTACGGCGCAACCTGTGGTTTTTTCCCCATTGACGAAGAGACGATTAGATATCTTCAGTTCACTGGTAGGGATGACGATCGCATTGCTCTAGTCGAGACCTACGCTAAGGAACAGGGTCTTTGGCGCGATAAGGAAACGCCGGAACCAATCTTTACCGATACACTGTTATTAGATCTTAGTACTGTCGAACCGTCGTTAGCGGGACCGAAACGACCCCAAGATCGCCTTCCCCTCTCCGGCGCAGCAGTTCAGTTTAAGGAACAAGACTTTGCTGCTCTTACCGGCTTATCCGACTATGCCGAAAAGCGCAGTGCGGCAGTGAAGGGAGCCGATTATCAACTGGAAGATGGAGCAGTGGCGATCGCTGCCATTACCAGTTGCACCAATACTTCTAACCCATCCGTAATGCTTGCTGCGGGTTTAGTGGCACGCAAGGCAAGGGAAAGGGGATTGAAAGTCAAACCTTGGGTAAAAACTTCTCTCGCTCCTGGCAGTCAGGTAGTGAGCGATTATCTTGCTAAGTCTGGCTTACAAAAAGACCTAGACGCTCTTGGTTTTAATCTAGTGGGGTATGGCTGCACTACCTGTATCGGTAACTCCGGACCATTAGCCGAGCCAATTGCCGAAGCGATTGAAGCAGAAGATCTGCTGGTCTGCTCCGTATTATCTGGCAACCGGAACTTTGAAGGTCGCATCAATCCTCAAGTGAAAGCAAATTATCTGGCATCGCCACCATTGGTGGTAGCTTACGCGATCGCGGGTAACATGGGGATTGATTTGACGAGCGAGCCATTGGGACGAGATGAAGATGGAAATCCAGTCTATCTTCAAGATATTTGGCCGATACCAACCGAAATTCAGCAGCTACTACAATCTTCACTGACTCCAGAGATGTTCCTCCAGCGTTATAGTAACGTCTTCACTGGCGATAAGCAATGGCAGAGTATTCCTACTGCTAGTGGCGATACTTACAGTTGGGACAGTAGCAGTACTTACGTACAAGACCCGCCTTACTTTGTGGGTATGAAAGATAGTGCCGAGAAGGTAGAAGATATTATCGAGGCACGGCCGTTGGCAATTTTAGGCGATAGTGTTACCACCGACCATATTTCCCCTGCCGGAACAATTAAAACCGACAGTCCAGCAGGTCGCTATCTGATCGCTCGTGGTGTCAAACCAGCCGATTTTAACTCTTATGGTTCTCGTCGCGGCAACCACGAGGTAATGATGCGGGGCACTTTTGCCAATATTCGCCTGCGCAACGAAATGGTGTCAGGAGTCAGCGGCGGTTACACCAAATATATGCCCGATGGAGAACAGATGACCATTTATGATGCTGCCATGAAATACAGAGAGGCAAGTGTACCGTTAGTTATAGTGGCTGGCAAAGAATATGGCACTGGCTCTTCGCGGGATTGGGCTGCCAAAGGTACGCGGTTATTGGGTGTTAGGGCAGTGATTGCCGAGAGCTTCGAGCGAATTCACCGCTCCAACCTAGTGGGTATGGGCGTATTGCCCCTACAGTTCGAGACCGGGGTCAGCCGTATTACTTTGGGTCTAGATGGAAGCGAAACTTTCACGATTACTGGTTTAAATGATGGCTTGCGAGTGGGCATGGATGTGGCTTGTACCATTAAAAAAGCCGATGGTAGCAGTCAGACTATTACCTTACTCTGTCGCATCGACACCGAAGACGAACTGGAATACTTCCGCAACGGGGGAATTCTCCACTATGTACTGCGGCAGCTCAATCGGGCAGATCGATTAGCTGGGGCATAGATGTTTATTTAGCCAGCAGATGAGGGGCTTGCATGAAAATTGGCATTATTGGTAGCGGAAATATGGGGCGTTCCCTCGGCATGCTTTGGGCAGAGCAGGGGCATGAGGTTTTTTTCGGTTCTCGCGATGCTGCAAAAGGCAAGTCTGTTGCAGAGTTTGTAGGTCTTGGCACCCAAGGCGGTACCAATGATGAAGCGGCAGCCTTTGCAGAAATAATTCTCTGGACAGCCCGCGGTATCATGCCATCTGAGTTGCTCTCCAACCCCGAAGTGCTGAACGGTAAAATCGTCATCGATTGTAACAACCAAGAAATTCCTGAAGACTTTGCCTATCCACCAATTGTGGAATCTTTAGCTGAGAAACTAGCTCGGAATATCCCCAATGCCCGTGTAGTCAAAGCATTTAACACAATGGCACAGGAAGTCTTTGAATTAGCCCCAGAACCGCTGAAAAACTATCAAGTTTCAGTATTCGTTGCAGGTAATGATGAAGCAGCTAGAAAAGCTGTATCATAACTGGCAGAAGAAATTGGTTTTGCTCCACTCGATTGTGGCACTTTGAAAAATGCCCGTACGATCGAGGGTTTAGGCGATTTTATTCGGTTGATTATAGGCTTGCAACAAAATCCCTACGCTACCATTTCCGTAGATAATCTTCCCCCCGCCTACCAACAACGCCTCGGCGGACGTCAATCTTCCGAACTTTACTAGGTTTTTTGAAATTTAGGCGATCGCGAGCCGATCGCCTAAACCTGGAAACCTACAAACAAAAGCCAATTTGTTTTTTAATTGCAACATAATATTTTCTAAAATTAAGTTAGGTAGCGGAGCAAAGGAAGATTCACCTTGAAAACCGAACGATCTGAAGACGTTCTTCGGTTCTGGTTCCCCAGCCGACCGAGTGGTGATTTAGCGGCGATGGTTCGTCAGTG
>JADEWQ010000197.1 GCA_015207585.1 Pleurocapsales cyanobacterium LEGE 06147
CTTTAGAAGCATTTCGTACAGCTATTTCTTATCGTTTTGTTAAATGGCTCAATCATAATCATGACGTGTTTACTGCTTATAAAGCCAGTTTAGGCTATGTTTGGGCTTGATTTTTGTTTGAGTACCGCTAATATTTCGAGTCCAAGGTACTCCGCCGTCTCACGGTGGAGCGGAACTCATAAGGTGAGGGGCGATCGCCTAACTAAATTGGGCGACTTTTAACTAAATAACCTGCCAAATCTTGACTGAGCGATCGCAGCTCTCACTAGCTATAATTTGTCCGTCGGGACTAATAGCGATCGCTTTTACTGCTGCTGTATGGCCGACAAGGGTTTGAAGCAATTCTTTGGTCTGAAGATGCCAAATTTTAATGGTCTTGTCCTCACTACAACTGAAAAGATGCTGGTTATTAGGAGCGATCCCGCTTTGCGGGTGCTGCCGCACCGCCACTGCTCGAACTGCACCCAAATGTCCGGTAAAAGTATGTAGTAGTTTGCCCGTCTCCAAATCCCAAAGTTTGATAGTGCGATCGTCGCTTCCACTAATTAGGGTTTGTCCGTCGGGACTAATGGCGAGAGAGCAAACGCTACCTTGGTGTCCTTTGAGGGTACGCAGAAAATTACCTGTTGGTAGATGCCACATTCTGATAGTTGTATCTTCACTGCCACTAATCAGAATCCGAGCATCGGCACTGATTACCAGGCAAGTAACCCACTCTTTATGACCAAAAAAAGTTTGGAATGACTCTCCCGTTTGCAAGTCCCAGAGTTTGATTTTGTGACTGCCACTGGCAATAAATTGGCGATCGCTTCCAGAGTGGTAAGGACTGATGGCGAGGACACGAATTGGTTGTCTGTGACCGAGAAGAGTGCGCTGGAGTTTTCCAGTTTCGAGATTCCAAATTTTAATATAACTTCTCTGTTCGGTGCGATCGCTACTGGCAACGATCTGTCTGTCGGGGTTAAGGGTAAAAGTCTCAATCTCTCCTGTCTGCGCTGCTAGTTTGATGCTGCTGCAAGATTTCCAGTCTCTGCAATTTAGAGAGCATAGTTCAATTGTGTGGCGATCGCTACTAGCGATCGAGATTTTTCTGTCAGAACTAATGGTAAGAGAAGCTACGTTTCCCGATACTGAAGTAAAAGTATGAAAGAGAGTAAAATTGATTTGTTGACTCGGTTGAGTTTGCCACTTTAAGTTTTTAAGCTTTATTAAAAGATTTTGTACCTCTCTCAAACCTGACTCATCTCCAAGATCCGATAAACAGGCTTTGAGATTTTCCAAATATTCTTGGTCTTTTGGGGACAAGACTAAAAAATCATTCATTCCTTCAATCGAGGATGATTGACGATATTTAAGCCAAGACTGAAACGAGTTATATAGTTGCTCGAGTGCCAACGATTTATCTGGTAGATGAGTAAGACTCTGAGCTAATTTTAAGGACAGTGTTGGTAAATAGTAGGACCTTTGGGTAGCTAAAGTAAAAAAAACACTTTGATAGATAGATAATGCAGTCTGAAAAGCCATTTGCAGAGATTTTGGCTCAGATACATCTTCTTTAATCAACTGGGGGAGAAGCTGCGGCAAATGAGGGGCTAAATCTTCGTGAATTAGATAGTAAATATCTGCTACCCAGCCAGCCACTACACAGTGACAAATGCTCAAAAACTGGCATAGAGTCTCCAAGTCTTTTCTATTTACCCGATACTCAAAGTTAAGCTTTTTGATCTCAATACCAGCAGTCTGCAATTGTTCGGCTTCTTCCCAAATTGCCAGATTGATAGCATTATCGCCGCCAAAGCGATTTACTTCTTCCGGACTTTTACCTAATGCTAAAAGTCGATCTCTAGTGTCTTTCCACCTCAAGGCACGGGCTTTGGCTAACTCTTCAATCAACTCGCGATAAGACAGTTTAAAAATAGTTTCATAGCAATATTTCTCTTGTCCTAAGCCCCAGTAAGCCATGCGGAAATTGAGATAATTGCCCTCGATGTCTGATTCTAGAATTAAAGTTGGTTGCTCTTGGAGCATCTCATACAGGATCTTGATACTAGCTTCTCCATGAAAATTTTGGCTCTGCCAAGCACCGCCTAAAAATTCTGTTGGTCTAACTTGACTGTGGGGCGAATAGTTTTGACTCAAGAATTCTCGCAGTCCTTGCGCTAACTTTTGTTCGATTTCTTGGGTTTCTAGACCAATTGTCTCAAATCCCTTAAAGGAAACTTTAGGAGGTACAAGAAAAATTCGCAGCGGTAGGGGAGTATCAGGAGAATAAGATTTTTGTAATTGGGCAGGTAATAAGCGCAGAGGCCAATTTTCTAAAGTTTTGTGTATTTCAGGCAATTGCAATGTGGTTTGCTGTACTTTAGCAGCCATTTCCCGAAGCGTCTGCTGTTGTTGGGCAATTAATTGCTGCTGTAGTTTTTGCTCCTGTTCCTTGGTTTGTCGTTCTCGGTTAACCTCAACTAGGTTAAAGATTGAGGTAACATCTTGGAGTAAATCTTGAATTTTTCTGAGTTGTTCTTCTTCAATACCTATAGAGTCAAGCATCATCTTGGTTTGATGCTTCTGCTGGTTTCTAAGTTCTTCTTCAATGCTGCTTAAGAAACTGTTAGTTCCGGTATAAACTAAGGTGGTCAAGAGGGGTTTAGAGACTTGAGCTAATAAGTTTAACCACTGGTTCATAACGGTTTTAAGATTTTTTAATTTAGAAGTTGAGAATTATTTTTATTAGGCATGTCATAAAAGCTACCACAATAAGGAACTAATTGAAAGAATTACTTAAAATTATCTCAGTCGCAATGGCAAACTAGGCTAAAGGAAAAAAGCGAACGATAGAGCTTTTCACTAATTGATAGGACTAATCAATTTTTTGTTTTCAAAAAATTCTTGATAAGAATATAACTTATGATTTGACCTATCTAACAGAATTTGTGGAGTGCTAAGGACAAACTCGCCCAGAATAATCAATATGGAAATTGTCACATCCGAGCAATTCAATCAGCGAATTCAAGAAACGCTTCAGCAGATTGAACTTCAACATCACGTAAACGGATTTGACTGTATTTCCAAGTCACGCCACCGTTACAGCACAGACGACTGCCATTTTGTTGAGTTGCGTCCTGGCTTACATCTAGAAATTATGACAAATTGCTATCATCATTCAGTCAGCATCCAGAACGAACACGATGACTTTCCCGAATTAGTTTCCAAGTTTTATCTTTCTGGGCATCATCGCGCTATTTCCAGCGACATAGAAAATTCCGAAAAAGGCTACAGCGAAACAGCAGGAAACAATTACCTGTTTTACCTACCAGATATTGAAGAAACAGAGCAGTATTTTGCAGATAATCAGGTACAGATGGTGAGGATCGCCTGGGACTTGGATTTTCTGAGAGCGATCGCCCCTGGATTAGAGGTTTTGCCTGCCCAACTGCGCCCCCTGTTAAACAAAGACTATCCTGCCCCTCGCTTTCACCGGGAAGTCGGCAGACTCACGCCTGCTATGCAGTTAATTCTCCAGCAGCTTTTCCAAGCTTCTTTTCAGGGCATCGTCCAGCGACTCTATCTGGAAAGCAAAGTGTTAGAATTACTGGCATTTCAGCTTTTACAGGTAATTGAAGCCGAACGGGGCAAGTTATCACAGATAAAACTCAAACCTCATGAGGTTGAACGTCTTTATCAAGCCAGAGATATTTTACTGCATCGCTCGACCAATCCACCTACACTGATTGATTTAGCTCACCAGGTCGGCTTGCACCATATGAAATTGAAGCAAGGATTTCGTCAACTGTTTGGCACGACAGTGTTTGGCTATTTATTCAGTTACCGGATGGAGTCGGCACGGCAGCTACTGCGCGAGAGTCAGTTAAGCGTTGCCGAAATTGCCGAAGCCGTAGGCTATGCCAACCAAGGACATTTTGCAGCAGCGTTTCGACGCAAGTTTGGCATCACCCCTAGTGCTTGTCGCAAAGGCGATCTGTAGCATCGCGTCCTCTGAGGATCGAAACTCGTCCGCTTGCGTATAGCGATGGGATCTAGAAGTGTCCTATAGTCTCTAGAGATTGGCTATTGCAAATCTTTCTCTAGAAGCGGTGTGTAGGAGGAGCGGTCAGATGGACAGTCAAAACTTGAGCTTGCGAGAACGCGCCGCCGGAACCTCTTCCGGCGGAACTTTGAGTTGGAGATGGAAAGTGGTTCCGGTGCTATCTCAACTGTTGCTTGTGGGCTTTTGCCAAGGGGCTTGGAGTGCGGAGGTCGAATCTAGTCCGCTAACGATTAGTTCGTTCTCGGAGGGAAAACACAAAGATGCGGAAATAGAAAGATTGGGTGATTGGGAGAGCGATTCTGCTGCTGATTTGATAGCTCAAAAGATTACCACAGTTACAGGAGTGCAGCTTAATCAAACTACTGAGGGATTAGAGTTAATTCTGGAAACGGCAGCAGGAGAACAAAGATTAGTACCTTTGTTTTTGCCTGAAGGTAACGATCTGGTAATCGATATTCTCGATGCTACTTTGGCATTCTCTATTAGAAATGGAGTTAGGGAAATCAATCCTGCACCAGGGATTACTGAGGTTACAGTAAACAAAGTAGATGAAAACAGTATCCAGATTAGAATTACAGGAGAAAAACAAGCTCCTACTGCTGAAGTAGTTCCTGGTAGGGATGATTTGGTCTTGAGTATTACTCCCCAAAAGGCTGCGGAGCAAACCGAAGCAGATGAAGAAATTGAAGTTATTGCTACTGGAGAAGCAGAAGAAGAAGGATATAATGTCCCTGATGCCTCTACTGCAACCAGAACCGATACGCCGATACGAGACATCCCCCAATCGATTCAAGTCATTCCCCGTCAGGTGATTGAAGATCAAGGCGTAACGAATATTTCGGATGCTCTGCGTAACGTCAGTGGTGTAACGGTTAGAGCCGGCTATGGTGGAACCAATGATAACTACGTTATTCGGGGATTCAATACCTTCGAGCGACTTAGAAATGGGTTCCTAGCAAGAGAAATCGATGTCAATCCCAACAACATCGAGCGCATTGAGGTGCTGAAAGGACCTGCTTCGGTGTTGTATGGTGCGATAGAACCAGGGGGAGTGATTAACTTTATTACCAAACAGCCATTAGATTATCCTTACTATGAGGCTGAGTTTACGGCTGGCAACTATAGCTTTTATCAACCCTCGATTGACCTGTCGGGACCGCTTACGGAGGATAAACGCTTGCTATATCGCTTGAATGCTGCTTATGAAAACTCGGGTAGTTTTGTCGATTTTGTCGATCGCGAAGTTATTCAAGTTTCGCCCACCTTAAGTTATCGTTTGGGAGAGGATACGGATTTATCTTTATCTTACGAGTATTTGCGAAGTGACGGGGATTGGTATGATGGACTCCCCCTTGACCCCATTTTCTTGGATTTACCCAGGAGTCTGTTTGTAGGCGAACCAGATGCTAACGCCAGAACCGAAGAATCCCATTTTGGGAATCTCATCCTAGACCATCGCTTCAATGAAAATTGGCAAGTTCGCAGTGGTTTTGCCTTAAAATTTAGTCAAATTCAGGGTTTTAAGTTTCGATCCACAGACTTTGTTGAGCCAGATGGTACGATGGAGCGAATATATCAATTCGATCCTTTCGGCAACAACGATACCTACTCCATCCAAACCGACCTAATTGGCAGATTCAATACGGGGTCAATTGCCCATCAAATCCTATTTGGCTTTGAGTTTAGTAGAACTACTTATGACATTGCCTCTTCTGTTGCCTCTGCGGATCCAATCAACGTATTCAATCCAGTCTACGGTGCCCCTGTGCCCACGGTTTTCGATGTGAGTTCAGAGCGATTTACCGATAGAACCCAAACTATTGGACTTTATCTCCAAGATCTGGTTACGCTTTTGCCCAGTCTCAAGCTATTGGTTGGGGCACCTTCGAACTTCCAGCCAATGTCCGGGTTGATGCTGCAATTTTCTATCGACGTGACAACTGGAGAGTCGGATTAAATTTCCAAAATCTACTCGATCGAACGAACTATAATTTCCAGGGGCGCGGAATTCTTGTAGATAAACCGTTTACGGTTTTGGGAACGGTATCAGTGCAGTTTTGAGCTTGCTTCCTGCCGCCGGAACCTCTTGCGGCAGAACTTTGAGAGCTAATATCATCAATATTTGACTTCCAGCTTAAGGTTGAGAGATGCAAAAATATGCGCCAATTGCTCAAGTCACTTCTCATAGCAAACTTTGTATTTCTCCTGGTTGCTTGTAGCCACTTGCCGTTATCGTTTGTTCAATCATCGAGAGTACAATCAGAATTCTCAAAGCCATCATCCACTTCATGTCGTCTCGTCCAACATGAATTTGGCCAAACCTGTATTCCGCTACAACCAAAACGTATTGTTGCCGCAGATCCACTTGCTTTAGAGATCTTGTTGGGATTGGGGTTAAAACCAATTGGCAGAGCAGAACATAATTTAGGTTACAAAAGACATCTCCAATAACTTATAATTTGGGCAGAGCAATAGTTTGGGCATCTTTAAGAATTTCATGATAACTAGCGATCGCCACGGTGGCTCAAGTATTAGAGGTAACGTATGGTAAATCTCGACC
>JADEWQ010000198.1 GCA_015207585.1 Pleurocapsales cyanobacterium LEGE 06147
ATAAGCTGATTTGTAATTTAAATTAGTTGGTAATTTCTTTTGTTTATATCTCAGCAATTTTTACAATTATCTAGATAATTTTGAGATGCTTTTAGTTTTTGTTAAGAAATAAGATGCGTTTTCCCTGCTAATACCTCTTTCTTTTCAGCATAAAACTTGGCTCGGTCTCGCGTAGCGACTACGGAGTAGCAACGTTCCCAAAGGATGACGAAGTCTAGCGGTACGCTCTATGTTAATCGACTCAATTTTTTCAGCAAATACCTAATTTAAGAATGAAAAAAATTAATAATCAACCCTTGTTGACGATAAGCTATCTTTGACAAAGTCAGTTCTTATCTGAGGCAATCTAGCTAAGATAGCTGTCGTGGCATAAATCGAGCAAAACTATATAGTTAAGTCAATTCCACAAAGTGGCAACCCAAAAAACTTATATTGCATCTTCTCAAACAAAACAGTTATCTATAATTGGTTGGCGAGAATTTATCGCCTTACCAAAACTTGGAATTAGTCAAATTAAAGTAAAAATTGATACTGGTGCTCGTTCTTCAGCTTTGCATGCTTTCCACATCGAGAAATTTCAGCGTCATGGCAAATTAATGCTTCGCTTTCAAGTTCATCCCTATCAGCGAGATAATAAGCAGACAGTATTGGCAGAGGCAGAATTGTTGGAATATAGACAGATACGCAACTCTGGCGGACACGCTCAACTGAGACCAGTCATTTTAACCGAAGTAAAATTAGGCGATAAACAATGGCAGATCGAGCTTACCCTAACTAACCGAGATGTAATGGGTTTTCGAATGTTATTAGGACGAGAGGCACTGCGCCACCGCTTTTTAGTCGATGCAGGAAAATCTTTTATACAAAGCCACCGACATCAACAAAAATAGATAAGAGTAGAAAAAACAATCGAGATGAAAATTGCCATTTTGTCACAAGATCCTTCTCTTTACTCCACAAAACGGCTCAAAGAAGCAGGGGAAAAACAAGGACACGAAATGCGGGTAATTAATTACCTGCGCTGCTACATGAATATCACTTCTCTAAGACCTTCGGTATTTTATAATGGCAAACCCTTAGAAGATTTTGATGCTATCATCCCTCGCATTGGTGCATCTAAAACTTTTTATGGCACGGCAGTAGTTCGTCAGTTTGAGGTGATGGGAGTTTTTAGCATGAATGAATCTCAGGCGATTTCCCGTTCCCGCGATAAGCTACGGTGCTTGCAAATTTTGGCACGAGAAGGAATCGGTTTACCCGTAACCGGATTTGCTCACGCGACCCAAGATATCGATGGTTTAATCGAAATAGTAGGAGGCGCACCCCTAGTAATTAAGCTATTAGAAGGGACTCAAGGAATAGGAGTAGTTTTGGCAGAAACTTACCAAGCAGCTAAATCAGTGATTGAAGCTTTCCGTAATTTGGATGCCAATATTTTAGTACAGGAGTATATTAAAGAAGCTCAAGGCTCGGATATTCGTTGTTTTGTCGTGAGTGGCAAAGTAATTGCTGCTATGAAACGTCAGGGAGCAAAAGGGGAATTTCGTTCTAACCTCCATAGAGGAGGACAAGCAGAACAAATTAGATTAACCCCCGAAGAGAGGAGTACAGCAGTACGGGCGGCAAAAGCCATGGGTTTGCGAGTTGCAGGAGTCGATCTGCTACGTTCCAATCACGGTCCCGTGGTGGTAGAAGTGAACTCTTCCCCCGGACTAGAAGGAATTGAAACTGTAACGGGAATAGACGTAGCAGGAAAAATCATCGAGTTCATTGAAAAAAATGCTGCTGTAGGCGCAACGCGCGATCGCATTCAATATTAGGAAAGAGGGAATTGGGAGAAAATACAATAGAAATTGCTAAGGAAGTAATTGCACCAGGACAACTACGTCGCTTTGAGATTCCCGTCGGACGTTTACCTACTCAAACTTTACTATCTTTACCCGTTACTGTCGTTAATGGCATCGAAGCAGGACCGAGGCTGTGGCTGAGTGCTGCGATTCATGGAGACGAACTCAATGGGGTGGAAATTATTCGCCAGGTATTGACTAAAATACAACCAGACCAGTTGCACGGTACTCTCATTGCCGTTCCCATTGTCAATGTTTTTGGCTTTATCGATCAATCTCGCTATCTTCCCGACCGAAGGGACTTAAATCGCTCTTTTCCTGGTTCGGAAACTGGTTCCCTTGCTTCCCGCCTGGCTTACTTATTCATGAGAGAAATAGTCAATCACAGTACCCACGGTATTGACCTACACACTGCTGCAATTCACCGTCTCAATCTTCCCCAAATTCGCGCCAATCTCGAAGACAAAGAAACCAATCGCTGTGCAAAAGCTTTTGGTGCGCCCATTGTGATGCATGCCACGATGCGAGATGGTTCTCTCCGCCAAGCTGCTACCAAACAAGGTATTCCCGTCTTACTTTACGAAGCGGGGGAGGCTTTACGTTTCGATCGCCAAGCAATTCGCATTGGTGCAGAGGGAATCTTAAGAGTAATGGAATGTTTAGATATGCATCAATTTCCTTTTCTTCCTCCCCCTACCCCTTCTGTGGAAGTACGAGAAAGTAAATGGATCAGAGCAGGTCGTGGCGGTATTTTTCATTTAGAGGTAAATCTAGGGGAAAAAGTGTCTAAAAAGCAGCAATTAGGCTTTATTACCGATGCTTTTGGCGAAAATAGTCTGTCAGTTCGTGCTATTTACAATGGCATAGTGATCGGTTGTACTCAAAATCCTTTAGTCAATCAAGGAGATGCGATCGTTCATTTAGCAGTAGTGGAAAGAGAATAATATTTTATTTATAGTTTCATCTAGCTTACTCACCAGCAGATTCCAAAATAACTTTATACGACTGCTTTTCTACAAACACCTTTATAGAAAAATACGCCGAAAAGTTCCTATCGACATATTTTTTATATTGTTTCATCAAAGCCTTAAAATAAAATAACTTATTGGGCTACCATAATATTTAGTTAGGATTAAATCTTTCAAAAATGTCATTAGAAAACCTCAAAAACAAACCTCTTGTAGAGGCAATATTTGAGATTAGATGGTCCGTAGAACAGCAAAATCAACTCAGTATCGACCCCAATATTCAATTTCTGCTTGGCAGACTATTTGACAGAATAAGCTCAGAATATCCTACATATGAACAATTACCTTCTTCATTGGTTCCTGAAAATATGGCTGAAGGGTTAGTGAAACACAGATTTAGAACAACTAGGAACTGGTATTTTGACTGTCAATGATACAGAGAATTATTTATGGAAAGATTTCAAAAATCGAGTTATTAATGTTGTTAATAATCTGTATGTAGTTTATCCATCTAAAAACAAATTTATTCCCAAACAACTAATACTTAAATATGTTGATGCAATAGATTTAAAAAAAGACGAGGAAATATACAATTTTTTAAGAGAGAAAATGAAACTTAATCTCTCTCTAAATCCTTTACTTTTTAAGAAAACTTCAGTCGATGCCAATCCAGTTCAATTTGATTTATAATTTGCATTTAAGTCTAGTAAGCCAAGTGGGATTATGAATTTCAGAATATTTAAAGGTCAGAAAATAAATGATCGAGATAACAAAATCACTGACGCATTAATATGGGAAACAACAATTCAATCTTTTGACTCAGATGTATCCGAAGTACCATTACATTTAGATAAATGGTTAGAAGATGCTCACTCCGTCGCTCATGATTGGTTTTTTACTTTAATTGAAGGTGATTTATTAAGGAGCTTTGAATAATGTCATCAGGATTGGCTAGTCTAAATAAAGATTTAGAAGATGAGAATATATTAACTACACAAAAAATCACAAGACTAGAGAGTAATTTGTCATCTTTTGCTTCTTCTAGTAAATATACTCTTGATAAAAAACGCTTACTTAATAACTATTTAACTCAGAAAAATATCGAATACATCGAATTTGCCGATTTCATGACTTCTATGGCAATATTAGAGAATAATGCAAGACAATTTTATACGAATCCTGTATGGCAACAAATAAAAATAAATTTCTTACAATTCTCTTCATTACCTGCGGAAATATCTAACCAGGTAATTAATATACTTAATAGTAGTAGAATTCATTTAGTTAATAATTTAATCAATCGTCTAACATCGTTATATATTTTTAATAATCTAGTAGAAATAATTGAGTATTTAAGCGAAAAAAAATATTTAATTTCTTTATTGTTAGAGGCTAATCAAAGAATTAAAGAGGTTTTTCCTACGGAAAAATTAAAATTAAGAATTATATATGACCCAGAAATTACGGGTTGGAGAAAACTAGTCATTGATATTCATACCCTGCTTGATGTAGACGAAGCCTTTGACAAATTAAAGACGCTAGATAATATTTGGTGGCTAGATGTTTCATCTTTAGTAGGCAATGATTTAGATATTAATATTAATTTCGATGAAGTTTGAGTGGTTGAAATATTATGATTTAGCGAAAGAACTGGCTGATACAAATTCGATAAATTTTAAGGATTCAGCAAATAATTCTAAATTACAAATCTCTGAGGCAAAGTTACGTTCATCAATTAGTAGAGCATATTATGCGGCATTTTGTATTGCAAGTAATTATTTACGAGATGTTTTGCTCGATCCAAGACTTTCAAGAGCTAGAAGTGGTGATACAAATGAACACCAATATGTAGCAAATGAATTTAAGCATAATAGAAACAACAGGAAGATGACAGAGGTAGGAAACGATTTAGGTAGGTTACGTCGATTAAGAAACATATATATAACTTAGAAAAAGACGTGAAGTTTGCTTTAAAACTAGCTGAAAATATTCTTACTAAAATAAGAGAACTTTATTAGATTGGTGTTTTCCCTTAGTAATCTGGTTATGACGAATCCAACCGAGCCAACAATTTTACAGATTGATGATTTTACAATGCGATCGCTTCAATTTTGCGATCTCGATGCCCTTGCCACAATTTGGGCTGACCCTGAAGTGACTCGTTTTCTTCCAAGTCGGGGAGTTCCCATTTCTAGAGAAAACGCGGAAAAATCCCTTGTATCTTTCCTCGAACATTGGAATCAAAGAGATTACGGAATTTGGGCAATTGTAGAAAATGCTTCATCTCAAACGATCGGCTATTGTGGACTCCGTTATTTGGATGAGCTAGATGAAGTTGAAGTGCTTTATGGATTAGCTAGGGCATATTGGGGCAGAGGAATTGCAACGCAAGCAGCTAAGGCAGCAATTTCCTATGGTTTTAATGGGGCTAAGCTGGATAGAATCATTGCTATGGCGTTACCCGATAATCTCGCCTCAAGAAGGGTAATAGAAAAGGCTGGTTTGCAGTATGAAAAACAAATACATATATTTAATTTGGATGTTCTGTATTACTCCATAACACGATGACAGCTTTCCCTGCCTGGTATTTTGACGAGTCCAAAATGGCTGGTGTTGATTTCGAGGATGAAGCACGAGTCGCAGTTTACGACCGGAATCAGACAGCAAGTACACCTGAAAAAGAACGAGCTTTAGTTAACCGCTTGGGTATTGCTTCGGAACATACAGTTATCGATCTGGGGACAGGTACGGGTAACTTTGCAATTCAAGCTTCTCTCACTGGGGCTTCTGTCTATGCTGTCGATATTTCACAAGCGATGCTCGCCTACGCTCAAAGCAAAGCGCAAAAAGCAGGTGCAACCACGATCGCGTTTCATCAAGCGGGCTTCCTAACTTACGAGCATCAAGATCGGTTAGCTGATTTTGTCGTGACTAAAAATGCACTTCACATCCTGCCCGATTTTTGGAAAATGTCTGCTTTTCTTAAAATGGCTGCAATGCTTAAGCCCAAAGGTGTTCTCTACTTGCGAGATGTGATTTTTTCATTTCCTCCCGCAGATTATAAAGCGTCGATTAATGAATGGATTCAACAGGTAGCCAAACCTGAAGGTGAAGGTTGGACGGCTAGAGATTTTGAAATGCATGTACGTGAAGAACACAGCACGTTTGCCTGGATTATTGAGGGAATGTTAACCAGATCGGGTTTTGAGATCGTAGAAGCAAATTACAACACGCCAACCTATACCGAGTATTTATGCATTAAAGCAGCTTAACAGGAACGTTATGACAACTGAGTTATTGGTTAAAATTCAAAGTGGGGTTGCTCAATAGAGGTTATGAATCATTGAAGAACTGAAACATTGTGAAGTACCTAGCGGTTCTCTTGCGAGTAACCGTAGGCTTCCTACCCAGCAGACAGCACAGTAGTAGATTTCTTTCGTCTTCTATTACTGCGTCTTACGTCTGGACAGTAGGCTTTTTCCCCGCTTCCCGAGGTCTTTAATATTCGCAGTCCTTCGTCTCTTATATTCTTAGCTGCATTGATATCTCTATCATGTTTAGCACCACAGCTAGGACATTCCCAGAATCTGAGCTCAAGTGGAAGGTCGCTTACTTGATACAGGCAGTTATTACAAGTTTTACTAGAAGCAAAGAAACGGTCTACTTCCAGATAAACTTTACCTTCGTTT
>JADEWQ010000199.1 GCA_015207585.1 Pleurocapsales cyanobacterium LEGE 06147
TGCCAATGCCTTTCCTATGGCAGCTCAAGCTGCTGGCAAGAGCCATTCGGCTCTGGGGGCCTTTTACCGCCGATTACCTGCCCGGTTGGGTGCGCCGAAAGCCATTACTGCTACTGCTCACAAGCTTACACGCATTTTCTCCCGCCTCTGGACCTCTGGTCAGGGCTATGTTGACCCAGGAGAAAACTATTACGAGCAGCGGTATCGCGAACGCATGGTCAAGAGCCTTCAGAAAAAGGCGCAAGCATTGGGTATGGAACTGGTTACTCAACCCCCTGTGAAGACGATTTCTTAGGAGATAGATTGAAACTTTGGCTCAGCTTGAGCTTGAGCCTCTACCAGAGAACGGATGTCTGCTTCTCAATTGGGCAACCTTTCCTCGCTTTTATGACAGCCCCTGGCTCGATAGTTATCAAGGCAGATAATCCCTGTTTTTCTCTCTTGCAAACCCCGTTGAACACTATGTCGATTCCAACCTAAAATAGTTTCTGCTTTGCCAGCTGAACCCTCAAAATAATCTTCCGTCACCTTAGCCATGAAATCTCGTTGGCGATTGCCAGTAAGTTTCTTGGCGGCATCTTTGAAGGTCGATTTGATAGTTTCACTGCCATGCATCCGTAAGATTCCCATTTAGAATTTGTTATCTTCTAAAATGCCTGGGATTTTATTTATCCGCAAGTCCCTTAGCCCTCGGAAGCACCCTTGCTTAAGCGGGGTGAGGAAGAGTTCGAGGACGGGGCGTAAAACAGTGCGGAATTTACTTCCGCACGCAGCCCCTCCTTTAGCTGTCCTCCTTTATTTATTTCATAGGTGATATAATCTTCCTTATGAAACAAGTACTGACTATTGTTTGCAAACTCAAGCCATCTATAGAAGTTGTCCAAGAAATTGAAGCAACTTTGAAAGCGGTTGCCGATGCTTGTAACTATGCCAACGAGCAAGTTAAGCCAAATATAACCAGCAAAACGACCATTCAAAATCTGGTTTATCAAACTATCAGAGAAAAGTTTGGATTGAGTGCAAATCTTGCAGTCAGAGCTTGTGCCAGAGTTGGAGCTAATCGTAAAACAGCAAAACAAAAGAACAAACCAGTTAAAAAGTTTGCGACCACAAGTGCCGATTACGATGCTCGAATTTTTGCTTACAGAGAGAAAGATGAATCGGTTAGCTTGACTTTGCTTGGCGCTAGATTCCATATTCCGTTGGATATTGGCAACTACCAACGAGGAAAACTTAAGGGTAAAAACCCAACTTCTGCTCAACTCTGTAAGCATCGCGATGGCAATTATTACATTCATATACAAGTCAAAGATGAGCCACCCAAGCCGATTAACTCTGATAAGGTTATTGGGGTGGACTGCGGACGTACTGATATTGCTGTAACATCTAATAATCAAAAATGGTCTGGAAAACAAATAACTCAAGTTAGAGATAGATATTCTAAAATTCGTGCTTCTCTCCAAAAGAAGGCATCGAAAGGCACACGCAGCAGTCGGCGTAGATGCAGACGTCTGGTGAAACTGTTGTCGATGAGAGAGAGAAGATTTCAAGGGTGGATTAACCACAACATCAGCAAAACCATCATCAACCAAGCCCTCAAAGATAATGCTCTTGTTGCTATCGAAGACTTGACAGGCATTACTAGTAGAACTAATCAAAAACCAACAAACAAGCGAGAAAGAAGACTCAGCAATAATTGGAGTTTCTCTCAGCTTCGTTCTTTCCTTGAGTACAAAGGAATCAAATACGGCGTTGAAGTTTTGGCAGTACCGCCACAATACACAAGCCAAACCTGCCATCGCTGTTTCCAGATTGGATTGCGTTCTGGAAAATCTTTCCAGTGTACTAACAGTGTTTGTTTGTGGCATGGTGATGCTGATTGGAATGAAAGCTTGATGATTCAAGCTGTGGGGATGGGGCTTTCAAGCTGCGCGCGCAGGTCGCGCAGACAGCCCCTTCTGAGTGTAAGGCAGCCCGAAGGTTCGGGTCTTTTCTGTTCTTTGGATAGAGATGACTCAGGGCTATTGAAAGCTATCGGGCTTCAGCCCGCGTAGAACCTTACCAACAACACAAGCTAACGGGTCTAAGGATGCTACGACAAAAAGGTAAAGTTTGGCGGGTTCTGGCATCAAGCTTCTCCTTATCAAATTTTGAACACCTCTCGCTAAACCCGATCGCTTTGGGGAGATAACAAGCTAGTTTAACTGAGCTTACTGTAATCATCCACTTGTAGTATTTAAGTACTACCTCACCAACAGCCGAAGTGGTCGAACATTGCCAATCAGCGGTGACAGATAACCTTGACAACTCCTCAAGCGGCTCTCTTCCTTCTGCTACTTTGCATTGGGGTGTTAGGTAGAGCAAGGGATTGTAATTTCTATCAAATGCACCTCTGGAGCAAACGCATCTCGACTTGACCAACAATGTGACTATCCTCTAAAACATGGACGCATCCCTCAGGTAACTCAGCAATCCGTTTTTGCAACCAATCGAGATATTCCTTTCCGTCTTTACCGTTTTGTCGATCAAAACGCTGTGCTCCATCCACAAAGCTGCACTGGTAGGAATCACGGCGGAAGCATACGCACAGGTCAGCGTAACGAGACAGATCGATAGTGGTAAAAGTTATCCCTTTTGGCATTGTTTGTAAAATCACTGCTCACTTAACAGTTGAATTTAAACTGCTCTATTTTGCATCGCCTACAGATGAGTTCGACTCAATGCTGAATGCCTCGCCCATTAGCTTGAAGTACCGCCCCTACAGATAGCCTAAGCCACCTAACAGCAAAAGCCTAGCGGTGGCAGAAATCTCGGCAACTCCACCAGCGGTTTTCGTCCGTCCCTGCGCTGACTGGTTGGTCCGAATCAACTGTATTAATTTTACCAGCTACTTTGAGGTTGCTAACCGCCCACCAAGTAAGATATAAACTGCGCCTGTTATATAATCAATCCATCGCTTCGCACGACGATAAAGGCTAGCAATTGGTCTTAAAGCAAACACATGTGCCATAGTATAATACCAGCCAAACTCAATCACAACGACGAGCGCAACGGCAGTGGATAACACCCAAACTGGTGCGTTGGCAGGTAAGAGAGTTGCAAATAAACTACCAAAGAAAGCCGCTACTTTTGGATTACTGATATCGGTCAGAAAACCAATCTGCCAGGCTTTTCTGCCGCTAACAGGTACACCACTACTTATTGCTTTTGGTACGGGTTTACGAGCAGAGCGAATTGTTTTGATGCCTAGGTAGATTAAATACAGCGCCCCAATAAGCCGCACGATATGATACAGCCAACTGAACTTGGCAAACAATACAGCTAAACCAAGTAGGCTACCTACACACCAAATAACTGTTCCTGCTGCAATACCGAGAGCGACAAACACACCATCCCGACTCGTGCCACGTGTAGCATACTGGACTGTTGCGACAAAACAAGGACCAGGGCTGATAACGACTATTGCCCAAATCCCAGCTAGTGACAGAAAAATTGGCAAATATGACATGGATGGCTCCAGTGGGAGGAATTTTGATGATTTGGATTAGCACTAACTTTCTTCATAGTAGAAGAATGAGGTTTAATTTAACGTCGAAGACTGACGATAATGCTGCAATAATGTCCCAACAGAGAGACTTGAGGGCTAACAACCAAGATAAGCGGCGGCAGGTAACCTCGGCAACCTCACCAAGATCTCCCGCCCGTCCGGTTCCTCGACTTGTTCGACTGCGACCACACTCAACTGTTGAGCTTGTAATTGCAGTGCTCAATTGCATTTTTAACATCTTGCCGTGAGAGCGCGGGCCAGAAAGACTCAGTAAAGTAAAATTGTGCATATGCGCTTTGCCACAAAAAATAGTTACTCAGCCGTCGCTCACCACCTGCACGAATTACCAAATCCAAATCGGGCAGTTCAGCCGTGTATAGAAATCTAGCAAAGGTTTCTTCTGTGATTTCCTCTATTGGAGTCTGTTGAACCACTACTTTGCGAACTGCTTCAACAATCTCCGCACGCCCACCATAGTTAAATGCAAGATTGAGGACTCTGTGCTCGTGCATTTTTGTCAGTTCTATGGCATCATCGATCACTTTGAGTACAGATTCAGAAACTCCTTGACGGCTGCCAGTATGTAGAATTCGCACTTTTCTACTGTGTAGCTCACTAGCTAAGTGGGGACCAAGTTCCTCAATGCTAGTCATCAATGCCTGAACTTCGTCTATTGGTCTTTCCCAATTCTCGGTTGACCAAACATAGGCTGAGACAGTGTTGACCTCAAAATCATGGCAAATGTCGAGGATATCAAGAATGTGGACAATACCTGCACAATGACCTGCACTGCGAGGCAGCCCACGTTGAAGTGCCCAACGCCCATTCCCGTCCATAATGAAGCCAATATGTTTCGGAATATACATTTTGAAATTCAATGCTAACTTAACTCCTAAACCAAGCTGACTGGAGAAATTTTTGCAAGATCTGCGCTTACAAAGCACTTACACTATTCCATATCGACTTAATTTTGGCTGTCAATAAATTCGTTAAAAATTCATATCCTTTTTCATTGAAGTGCACGCCATCTTTCTCCTTCAGCAACCTTGAGTAGTCCGATTCTTTGCACATAATGCTCCAAAGATTAATAAAATGACTTCCTGTGGTTTTTGCCACTTTTTCTGACACCTGAGCATAATGTTCCAAGTCTTCTAATGTGACAAGGTTATAGAATGGAGAACCCCTCCTGCGGTTACGAGCTAGTAAACGTTCATCATCAATCGGGGGAGAATTGATTAGAACTGTTTTTTGAGGAGAAATTTGACGAGCGATCGATGTTAGGTTGTTTTCATATTCCAAGATAGGAACTCTTCGCTTTTCACTGGCATCACCAGTGCCGAGCAGAACCGCGACTAAGTCAGGACAGTGGATTAATACATCCCTTTGCAAACGATCTAATGCTGTTTTTGTCGTATCACCTGGCATACCTGAATTGATAATGGTCCAAGTCGGGAAAGCTTGTCTAAGTCTGGGAGTAAGGCGAGGTGTTCCAGTCTCCTCCTGTTCTTTCGCTGTGATGCTGTCTCCAAAGCAAACGAGTTTCGGCATTAATATAAATATACTCATCAAATTTTTACTAGCTGCATTCATTCATCTCACAGATCGACGCCCCTGAAATATCTTAACTCTTAACATCAAAACTTAATCTCGGAGCACTGACCTCACCGAGAAATAAAGCGGTCGAACGCTGCGGTTGAGCGGCTATAAATAACCTTTGCAATGTACCAAGCTCTTTCGTCAGTCCGCTCAAAGCAAATTGTTATACAGTAATCAGCCTAGATACCTGATTGTTAGAGGCTCTTCAACGACTTGCCCATTCTTCTCCAGTTTTACTTGATAAGCTTTTGCTGCTGGTCTTGAAGCAACAACTTCAACAATCTCTTGCCCTTCAAACAGCACTGCTGCTCCGTCATCAATTCCAACACCAGGAGGAAGTTCATCGTTTTTAACTAGCTGATGAAAATCAGATCTCCGCTTAGGTTCACTGTTATAGTGTGGTGTGCAACTACCACGAATCAACCCCAAACCTTGTAACGGACTCAGTTTGCCAACCCAAGTCGAGTCACTTCCACCATATTCAAACCAACAGATTGCACCAGCACTCATCCCAGTTAATAAGATGCCAGATTGCCAAGCCTTTCTCAAAATATCGTCGATATTCCACTCTCGCCATACTGCAAGCATTGCGCGAGTATTTCCCCCACCTACATAAATCACATTTTGATTCAACAGATGTTGTTCAATATCAGTTAATGGGATTGCGCCCGATCTCGGTTGACGAAAAAACGCAAGATGTGATGGTTCGCAGGAGTACTTAGCGAATGCTGTGTAGAAACGTGAGAGAAAATCTTCTGAGTCACCGCTGGCAGTCGGAATGAAGCAGATTTTGGGAACGGGTTTACCCGTGCAGTTCAGACAGTACTGATCCAGCAGAAGATTTTCTGGTTCCATCAGAAAACCACCACCACCAATTGCAATCAACTTTGAGATCATACAGACTTAGTTACGATAACTTAACCGAATCCTAACCAATAGCATTGATAAAAACTATAACCAGAAGTGCAAGCCGTATAACGACTAATTAGCTGGCTGGCTACGGTGATTTTGGCTTGACTTCAAATTCCATTTTGGAACGGTAGAAGCAGACATCGAACTCCAGAAAGAAGTTTGTCTGACCCAGGATTAACGGTGTGTTTGGGCGTTTTACCCATGCAAAGAGTAATTCAGTTGGTGGAAATTCTCCGATGCGGGCGATCGCGATCTATGAGAAATTTAGTGTCGCTAAATGACTTAAATTGAGCTTATAGGTAACAACAAAAGTTCTGGAAGGTCATTTCAGCATGGTTTTACATCCTCATCGCATCAAACCCATCCCAC
>JADEWQ010000016.1 GCA_015207585.1 Pleurocapsales cyanobacterium LEGE 06147
AATGTGCCATGACGCAAGAGCGCGAGCGCACTTTAATCTGTTTCCTTTTTTAGTTTAAAATGCCCTTGATGCTTCTATTTCTATATACTTGACAATTTGTACATTTTCTTAACTTGTCACCAATGCCTGATTAGTTTTACGCATTCGCGGTCAGTAGGAGGGAACGGCAGGGAGTTCTCCTAAATTGACGCACTGCTTGACAAACTCATTTTTAGAAGTGATGCTAGCAAGCATCTTGTTCATGCGTCGCTCGTAGCCAATAGTAGTGGAGAGCCGGCTGCCAATGCTGCCTCCGCAAAGAGAGCCAGAAACGTGAGTCGGATAGACTTCTACATAATCCGGTAGTTTGAGAATTTTCTCCGGCAAGGTGCGGCAAAGATCTTGAGCGTGATGCTCGATGTCTTCTTGGGAGCCTAATAAGTCGGGTCGTCCCACATCGTCTACCAGAAGTGCTCCCCCCGAGAGCAGCATAACTGGTTCGTCGCCGCGATCGCGATCTGTAACGAGCAGACTGATATGTTCGGGAGTATGACCGGGGGTTTGCAACACTTTAAAGGTAACCTCTCCCATTTCTAGGCGATCGCCATCTCCCATGCCTCGGACGTTATAATCTAATCGAGCACGGGCACTGCCTAACAGATGTACTTCTCCTCGTTCGGGTAACTCGCAAATTCCAGTCAGATAGTCGTTGTGTTGGTGAGTATCCGCTGCATAAGCTATCTGCATTCCTTGAGAACGAGCTTCTTCAAAGTAAATATCGACATCTCTTCTTACATCTAGAACTAGGGCTTCTCCTGTCTGCTCCGAACCAATAAAATAAGAAGCATGTCCGAGACTTTCTAAGTAAAATTGCTTAAAGTGCATAAAAGACTATCTAAAAATTACCTGAGTTATCGTTGCCGCATACTTCACCTCGTAACATTTTGCTTTCTCTTGGTTGTTTGCTTGCTTTCACGCGGCTTTATTTAAGGACAATTTTTAGTTTTTTAGAGGTTGAGAGCTTACTGCTGCCCCATCTTCTTTGTCATCAACTGTTTCGCCTGTTCTGCCGTTTGGCAACTCCGCTCTTTGACCTCCCGAAAGAACTCGGTAAGCTCGCGATCGCCAGATTGTTCGGCATCTTGGATGTACATTTCACAGACGGCAGCACTTTGGAGCGAATGATAGATTACGCTGATTAGGTCGTATTGAGAATTATCGGTTCCTGTAGAACACTCTCTTTTCATTTGTTGAACCATTTTGTCCTCCTTAGCTTTGCACCTACAATTAATTAATTGTTAATTGTTGTTAATATTGTTCTTTTCTCCCACTAATTATCTCCTGACTCCTTCTTCATCACGATCGCGATATCATCGCTCGGTTTCCAGTAGCCTATAAATTAGTTAATAATTATTCATCCTAAAGTGCCTCCTTGGTTGACAAATCCCAAAGCTGCCGTGCGATCGCATCCCATGTTAAGGGATTGTAACGTTCCTAAAAGGGGTTCGGGACGAGTATGAGTTACAAAGACGCGGGCTGGCACCGAGTTGGGATAAAGTTGGTCTAGCACATGTCCTGGCGCAGCGTGAGCCATCTCTTCCCCATCCCGAGGCAGACGGAGCCGAATCCAAGTGGAATCATCACAGCGATCGCCGGAAATAGGTTGAAACTCGAGTGACGGCACTTCTTTGAGAACCTACCAGTTTCCCATAGTTATTACGGTTTCGCAATTTAGCGATATGCTTCATCAACCGAAAGTGGTTGAGATGTTTTTTAAACATCCGAATCCATCTATTCATCGAGTTTCCACCTAAGTTGTCTGTATCCCAGATAGTTAACTCTTTAAAAGGAGTATCGAGTAGGATGCTCAGAAAAAAATACCCAAATTTAAGACCCCATAAAGACCATTTATGGAGTCCTAGCTACTTTGCTATTAGCTGTGGGGGTGCGCCTCTAGAAAAGATTAAGGCATACATCGAGAATCAATCAAACGGGGCTTTAGACCCATCTCTGCGGTAACCCGAATAGCTGTTCTTCATTGTCAAGACTTCCCCGGGCGATCGGCCAATCTGCTATCGCAAAGAAAAGATACAAAACAATTCTTTTAAACTAAACATAGGATGGGGATGCGCTCGGGAGTTGCCTCTTTCAGCTTACTATTTTCCTTTTTTTCTTATCCCGAATTCATGTTAATACTAGATACATTCTTTGAGGAATGAAGAGTTTTTGTCACTTTTTTTTCTTTGCTACTGCCGAGAAGAGATTAAACTTCCCAGCAGAACCGTTTGAGACAGTGGAGGCTAACACGGTTAAGAAGATTTGTCAGATTGTCAGGAACTTCAATAATGAGCAAGGTCAAAGATTCCCATCAATATAATTTCGGCAAAGTTGTTTCCATTCGGAGTAGCGTCGTCGATATTCACTTTCCTCGGGGTCTTCCTCAGCTTTATAGTCAATTAAAAGCAGGGGAAGAAGATAGCGATCGCGTCATTATTGAGGTAGTTAACCATCTTGACTCCGAAACAGTGCGAGGAATTGCTTTAACACCGATCTCTGGCTTGGCAAGAGGTTCGCTCGTAATCGATACGGGAAAGCCAATACAAGTCCCCGTAGGAGAGCGATTGTTGGGCAGAGTCTTTAATGTCTTCGGCGAGACGATCGATCGCAAAGAATCAATAGAAGGGGGAAAGTGGCGTTCAATTCATCAAAATCCTGTAGCTTTGTCTCATCAGTCGACAACTTCCGAAATTCTCGTAACCGGAATTAAAGCGCTCGATCTGCTAGCACCTTTAGAACGAGGGGGAAAAGCAGGATTATTCGGCGGTGCGGGAGTGGGTAAAACCGTCCTGATTACCGAGATGATTAACAACATGGTCAAACAGCATGAAGGAGTCAGTCTCTTTTGTGGCATTGGCGAACGCAATCGCGAAGCAGAAGAACTTTATCGCGACATGCAAGAAGCGGGAGTCTTAGACAGTACAGTCATGGTGTTCGGACAGATGCACGAACCGCCAGGGGCGAGATTCCGCGTCGGACAGGCTGCCCTTACCATGGCTGAATATTTTCGCGATGATGCCAAGCAAGACGTGCTGTTGCTGATCGATAATGTTTTTCGCTTTATTCAGGCAGGACAAGAAGTTTCGGGACTAATGGGAAGATTGCCCTCTCGTGTCGGCTATCAGCCTACTTTGGGAACGGAACTAGCAGAATTTGAAGAACGCATTACCAATACGGCAACGGGCGCGATTACCTCAGTACAGGCAGTCTACGTTCCTGCCGATGATTTTACCGATCCGGCGGCGGTGCGTACTTTCGGTCATCTATCGGCATCAATTGTACTTTCCCGCAAGCGAGCTAGTGAAGGACTGTATCCGGCAGTCGAGCCGTTGCAATCGAGTTCTAAAATGTTATCGCCCACAGTAGTAGGACAACGACATTATCAAATTGCTCGGCAAATTAGGAGTACCTTAGCTAATTACGAGGAACTAAAAGATATTATCGCCATGCTGGGTATGGAAGAACTTTCTCAGAGCGATCGCGCTACCGTTGCCCGCGCCAGAAGATTGGAGCGGTTTTTGACCCAGCCTTTTTTTAGCACCGAGCAATTTACGGGCAAACCAGGAAAGCTGGTAAGTCTAGAAGATGCTTTATCTGGATGCGAACGCATTCTCAACGATGAGTTTGCCAATTACCCAGAGCGATCGCTTTATATGATTGGTGCGATTGACGAAGCGAAAACAGAAAACGGGAAAGAGAAAAAAGCAGAAGACAGCGAAGAGTAGTTTAGAGAGCAGCTGTTTTGATTGCGGAGGTTTTTAAAAGATGATCGCTAATCCAATCCCTAGCTGGCTGCGTAGACCGATCGTGCTAGGTACCCCACTGGCTCTGGGTATCCTGGAACTCTGGCACCCAAGGTACTTTCCTCGGGTGTTCTTCGATCTGTTACCGCGAGTAGAGCAGTGGCTTACCGTACATCTACTGCAACTTCCCTTATTCGGACTTCTTGCCCTAGCTGTCTATCTGTTAATTAATGGCTTGTCTGGACTAGCAGCCACAATCAGCCGAATCGCGCTTTGGTTTTTCATCGTTTTCTACACTGCACTTGATGCGATCGCCGGCATTGCTACAGGTATTCTCATCCGTAACGCCAGCGAACTGCCCCCTGACCAACAGGCTATTATTGCCCGAGCAGTTCAGGCACTCTTCTTCAACCCCATAGCAGGGGGTTACATTTCTGTAATATCAATAATTGGATTATTCGGCTGGATTATCGCTGTGTTCGCAGCGGCAATAGCGCTCTACCGTGCTGGTGCACCTCGCCTACCCGTTATTCTGTTGGCGCTATCTTTTATCTTTGGCGTTCATCCAAGACCCACGGGTCCACTTGGTATGGCGTTTTTCTTCGTAGCTGCTGTCTGGCTCGAACTCGTATGGCAGCGATCGTCCTTGAAGAACGTTTCGAGATTGGAGAAATAATCAGCATGAAACTCAAAGTCTTGCTACCCACAGAAGTACTTTTAGAGGAAGAGGTGAACAAAATAACTGCCGAAGCCGAAAATGGCTCTTTTGGTCTATTGCCGAATCACATTGACTTCGTTGCAGCGCTTGTCCCCGGAATTCTATCTTTTGAATTGGATCGAGGACAGGAAGCTTTTCTCGCCGTAGATGAAGGCATTCTGGTTAAGCGTGGTTCGGAAGTACTGGTTTCTACCAGACAGGCAGTTCGCGGTACTAACTTAGAAACCTTGGAAAAAACCGTAAGAGAACAGTTTGAATCCTTAGATGAACGACAAAAAACAACCCGTACGGCTCTGGCTAAACTAGAAGCAAATTTTGCCAGGGGATTGTTAGAACAGAGGAGGATTAGTTCGTGAAAAACTCTCAAAACCCAAAAGAACCGCAACCCAAGCGTAAACGTCTTAGATTTTTAGGACAGATAAAAGACAAGTCGGCTCGCAAACGACAAGGAAGACAGGAAGAAGAATATAGTATCTGGTATGGACTGGGATTGTTCGGTTTTGTCGGCTGGTCGATCGCCATTCCTACCCTGATCGGGATCGCCATCGGTATCTGGATCGATACTCACTATCCCAGTCGCTATTCCTGGACTCTGATGTTGCTCTTAATCGGTGTCATCATCGGTTGTCTGAATGCTTGGTACTGGATCGAACGAGAACGTCGAGAGCCTTAGTAACCAGTAGCGATAGATTTTGGTAGCTAAACCTAGCTCGACTGTATCTGCTCGACCTTTTGTTCGGTAAAGGTTTTTCTCGAAGGCATATCCGTACCAAATTCCTGTTTGCGTTGCAGCCAGTTGGCAATATCGGTAGCCGAGATGATGCCTTGGAGCTTTCCATTAGTTATAACTAGTAGTCGTCGCGATCGCGCCTTTTGCATTTTTTCTAATACTTTTACCATGTCTTCCTCAGGCGAAACGGTAATGCCTTCTTCGGTGGCGATCATTACGTCTTTAACAGTACGTTGCATCCATTGCTCCCGTGGAACTTGCTTTACCTGATTTAAGGTAACTATGCCAATCGGCTGACCGTTCTCGAGCACCGGAAAAGATTGATAATTGCGATTGAAAAAATACTGTTCGACTAAATCCTGCAAACTTAGATTCGAGTCAACTGCTTCGGGATTGAGGGTCATCACCTCGCTTACTCGCGCTCCCGAGAGCATCGTCCGGAGCAGTAAATCTTGATAGCTAGCTACCGCCGCATTGTTTAAAAACCAGCCAATCAAAATTAACCACAGTCCGCCCAAAAAATTGGGAACGGGGCTAAATAGTTGCCAGAAACCCAAGGCAATCAGCGCGAATCCCAGCAATCTACCGCCAATAGAAGCAACCCGCGTCGCTGTTTGCAAATTGTTGGTTAACTTCCAAATCAGCGAACGAAATAAGCGACCGCCATCGAGGGGAAAACCTGGCAGCAGGTTAAATACAGCCAAAATTAGGTTAATCCAAGCAAGATAAGAGGCAACGCCCACGATCGCGACATTCCAGCCTGCACCTTGACCGAAATAGGCGATTAACCCGAACACAGCCGAGAGAACGACACTGGTTAACGGTCCGATCCCGGCAATTTGAAACTCATCGCCAGGAGTTTCCGCATCCATGCGAGTGCGGGAAACGCCACCAAAAGCAAATAGAGTAATTCCCGCGACGGGAATCCCTTTTGCCCTCGCTACTATTGAATGAGAAAGTTCGTGCAATAGGAGGGAAGTAAAGAATAATAGCGTTCCAGCCACACCCATAACCATATAGGTAGTGCCAGAAAGTCCCGGGTAGTTAAACGGAAATAGATTCACTGTCAAAGTCCATAAAATCAAAAAGAAGATTAACAGCCAAGATAAGTCAACGCTAATCTCGAAACCAAAAATAGAACCTAATCGAAAACCTTGCATATATTTCTCTCTTCTAATTCTTTATTATTCGAGAGTCTTCGATGCAACTATTGTGCTTTGCTGGAGCATCGATATTCTCTTACAAGTAAAGGTTAGCTAATCAAAAAATAATTACTTCTCCCCCTAGCGGTAGAAAAAATCAATGAAAATTATGAAAATGATGATGCAATAGACTTCTTGCAAAAGTAGATTTTTTGGTTGAGTGATTTTAGATTTTGGAGTTGAATTTGAGCGAGTTGGGTTTAACTAACACCGTTGACGGTTGCCAAACCAGCTCGCTTCCAAGCACTCATGCCACCTAAAACGTTGACCACGTTTTTATATCCTTTTTGTTTGAGCAGACTCGCACTGACAGAAGAGCGATAGCCACTGCCGCAGACAACTGCTATGGGTTTTTCTCTGGGGACTTCTGGAAACCTCTCCGGCAGTTCTCCTCCGGTAATATGGGTTGCTCCTTTAATGTGTCCCGATCGCCATTCGGTTTTTTGACGTACATCGAGTACAAACAGCTCGTCTCGATGTTTAAGATGTTCGTTTAAATCGCGCACGCTCATCAGTGGCATAAACTCCAACTCTTTCGCCGCCGTCCGCCAGGCTCTCATTCCCCCTGCCAACCAACCTTTGGGCAAATCGTAGCCGATGCGGAGTAACTGCCAACATACGTCCCAGAGGTCGCTTGCCTTCTCCAACACTAAGATTATCGGCATGTCTGGCGGTAAAATCGTGCCCGCCCAGGTAGAAAAAGAAGATCCATAACCGACATTAAGCGCGCCAGGAATGTGGCTGGCAAAGGCTTCTGGCGAGCGACAGTCTAGCACGAGTGCACCTTGAGAGCGCAGCCGGTCAAACTGTTCGACATCTAAGGCTCGAGGGTTAGCGAGGACTCCCAATAATGGCGGACCTTGCTGATTTTGTTTCCGCATTCGTGACCAATAGGGAGGAACGGCGGGAAGTTCTTCTAAATTAATGCATTGTTTGACAAACTCATCTTTCGAGACAATGCTAGCTAACATCTGATTCATCCGTCGTTCGTAGCCGATGGTAGTAGATAGACGGCTGCCAATACTGCCGCCACAAAGAGAACCAGCAACGTGGGTGGGGTAAACTTCTAAGTAATCTGGCAGCTTCAGAATTTTCTCCTGGAGAGTCTGGCAAAGCTCCTGAGCGTGCTGTTGAATCTCGTCAGCAGAACCCAATAAATCGGGGCGACCGACATCATCGACCAAGAGTGCCCCACCAGAAAGCAAAATGGCAGGTTCTTCTCCGCGAGAACGGTCTGTTACCAATAAGCTGATGTGTTCGGGAGTATGACCGGGGGTGTGCAATACTTCAAAAACAACTTCGCCCATTTCCAGGCGATCGCCCGAAAACTAAACCCCTTTAATTTGTTGCCTTGACAACTATTTAGTGTAGTTGCATGAGTGAACTTCAATTGCTCTTTCCTTTTCTTGCAATCAAAGCAAAGCGTCATGATGGAAAACGTGATTTCATATTTTATTGCTACTTTTTCAGGAATTTTACTGGGTATTTTCTATTTTTCTAGCCTTTGGATAACGGTACGGCAGTTACCGACAGCGCAACGACCGATTCGATTGTTTGTCGGCAGTCTCTTGGGACGTTTGGTCATTACTCTGTTGGGTTTTTATTTGGTGATGGATGGACATTGGCAACAGGCAATAGCTTGTCTAATCGGTTTCTTGATTGCTCGCACCTTGCTAATACAGCGTCTGCGTCCTCAATAATGATTTCATCAGTTATCAGTTATCAGTGAACAGTTAATAGAGAAATTGATAACTGATGACTGTTAACTGTTTTGTAACTCAAACATTCGCTATGGAAATCAGTCCCGACAACATTATTTTTTGGCAGTGGCAGTGGATAACTCTCAATGCCACCATGATTTTTACTTGGCTGGTAATGCTAATTCTCGTAGTTGGCTCTTGGTTAGTAACCCGCAATTTGTCGGTCAGACCCCAGATGTCGCGCTGGCAAAATATGTTGGAGATTATTGTAGATACGATTAACAACCAGATTCGCGATGCTTCTCGGCAAGAACCAACTCAATTTTTACCATTGATAGGGACTTTATTTTTGTTTATTGCTTTCTCCAATTTGCTAACCATTTTTCCTGGCTATCAATCTCCTGCTGGTTCTCTGTCTACCACAGCGGCTTTAGCTTTGTGTGTATTTGTGGCAGTACCCATTTATGGGATCAAACAGCGAGGGATCGTTGGTTACCTCAAGAATTACATCCAGCCAACACCAATCATGTTGCCATTTCACGTTATTAGCGAAGTGTCGCGTACGCTCTCATTAGCAATCCGCTTATTTGGCAACATTATGAGCACTAGTCTGCTAGTTGCAATTTTGGTTTCTCTCATACCTCTGATTTTTCCTGCATTGATGCAGGCATTTGGACTTTTAATCGGTGTAATTCAAGCCTATGTTTTTACGATTTTGGCAATGGTTTACATTGCTTCGGGAATGCGAGCTCAACGCACGACCGAAAGACAGACAAATCAGCGATCGCCAGAAGGAACAGCAGAATAATGGATAATCTCGGTCTTGTCGCTATCGTCTCGATTACCATTGCAGGTTTAACCATTGCAATCGGTGCAGTCGGACCAGCGATCGGTGAAGGGATAGCCCTAGCTAACGCGATGAGGGCTTTGGCCCAACAGCCGGATAAAGCAAATACAATTACTCGTACTCTCTTTGTCGGGATGGCACTGGTCGAATCTACTGCCATCTATTGTTTTGTGGTTTCGATGATTTTGATTTTTGCCAATCCCTTTTGGAATCACTTTTTGAACCAATCAGGAGGATAAGCGGTGCTCATCGATTGGTTTACAGTCATTGCTCAAATAATCAACTTTCTCATCCTCGTTTTTCTGCTTTGGCGTTTTCTCTATAAACCAATTGTCCAAACGATGGACAAGCGTCAGCAGCAATTAGAAACTCGCTGGCAGAACGCACGCGAGGAGCGAGAAAAGGCGCGGCAGGAGGCAGAGGAATATCGTCAGAAACAACGACAGTTGCAGGAAGAGCGAGAGGAAATTTTGGCTCAAACAAGAGAAAGAGCCGAACAGAAGCGTCATGAATTAATTCGGCAAGTCCGTCAAAATGTCGAGCGCCTAGAAGCGGAATGGAAACAAGCGATCGCACGAGAGCAAGATTCCTTCTTAGACAATTTACAGCAACAAATGCGAGAACAGACTGTGGCGATCGCCCGTCGCGTTTTGCAAGATTTGGCTGATGTGGAATTAGAACAACAAGTAGTTTCTCTGTTTTTAGACCGCCTTCATCAGCTTTCCGAATCAGAACGAGAACAACTTGTTCAATCTTCTTCAGATTCGCAACTAGAGGTTGTGATTCGTAGCAGTTTCGATCTGTCTGAGTCTCTCAGACAAAAAATTATCGATACTTTAGAGAAGGAGCAAATTACTCATCAAGATAACGTGCAGTTTACCACGGCATCAGATTTGATTTGTGGCATTCAGTTACTGGTTGGTAATTACGAAATTGCCTGGAATATAGATGAATATTTACAAAATTTAGAACGACAATTTGCTCAAAATTTTAGTCATTAGTCATTGGTTATTAGTTACAAAGGACGAACAACGAATGACAAAGAACATAAGAACCGCCATATAAAAAATTACCTATGAATAGAGACAGAGAATCACTACAAACAGTTCTCGATCGCACCTTTACCAGCTCGAAACAAGCACTGGCAGCCTACCAACCTCGGTTGCAGATGCGAGAAATTGGGATTGTCAAATCGGTCGACCAAGGAATTGCCACCGTTAAAGGTCTACCTAACGTCAAAGCCGATGAACTGCTACGATTTCCTGGAGATTTATTAGGGATTGTCTTTAACTTAGATGTAGATGAGCTTGGCATTATCTTATTAGGTAAAAGCGAACATCTCAAAGCTGGAGATAGAGTCGAGCGCACCGGAAGAGTACTCGATGTACCAGTAGGAGAAGCATTGCTGGGTCGGGTCATCGATGGAACTGGTCGTCCCTTGGACGAACGAGGAGCGATCGAAGCAGCCGAACGGTGGCCGATCGAACGGCAAGCACCACCATTTATCGATCGCGCTCCGGTACAAGTACCCTTACAAACTGGACTGAAAGTGGTCGATGCTTTGATTCCTGTAGGTCGCGGTCAGCGAGAATTAATTGTCGGCGATCGCCAAACGGGAAAAACCGCGATCGCCGTAGATACCATTCTCAATCAAAAAGACAAAGACGTTATTTGCATTTACTGCGCCATCGGTAAACGTGCCGCCGCGGTTGCCAAAGTCATTGCCCAATTACGAGACCATGACGCGATGAACTACTGCCTAGTAGTAGTTGCCACTGAGGAAGACCCTCCTGGCTTGCAGTACGTGACTCCCTACGCTGCTACTACCACAGGCGAATATTTTATGGAACGGGGTCGCGATGTCCTGATTGTCTATGACGATCTTACCCGCCACGCTTGGGCTTATCGAGAATTGTCCCTGCTGCTGCGTCGTCCTCCTGGAAGAGAAGCCTATCCTGGAGATATTTTTTATATCCATTCCCGCCTGCTGGAGCGTTCTACCCATTTGAGGGAAGAACTAGGGGGTGGTTCTCTGACTGCCTTACCGATTGTGGAAACTCAGGCACAAAATATTTCTGCTTATATTCCCACTAACTTAATCTCTATTACCGACGGACAAATTTATCTCTCCCCCGACTTATTCCAACAAGGAATTCTACCTGCCGTAGAAGTAGGTAAATCCGTCTCGCGGGTGGGGGGAAAAACCCAATTACCCGCCTATAAAGGTATCGCTGGCGATTTACGTCTTTCTTATTCCCAATACCAGGAAGTAGAGGTTTTTGCCCGGTTCGGTACTCAGTTAGATGAAGATACCCGCCAAACTCTCCAACGAGGACGGCGCGTTCGAGAAATCCTTAAACAGCCACAATCGCAACCTCTCGCAGTTGCCGAACAAATAGCCGTATTGCTGGCAGTGAATGAGGGAGTTTTAGACGATGTACCCTTGGCACAAATTAGCGAGGTAGAAAAGAGAATTCGTCAGAAAATCACCGAAGAACTACCCGAAGTATGCGATCTCGCGGAGCGAGTGCTGCCGCACCGCATCTCTTCGGGGGAAAAACTTACCGATGAAGACCGCGAGACACTTTTACGTAAGGCTAGAGAAGCAAGCCAATCCTTCAAACCAGAACCAGAAGAAGAGAAACAAAACACTCCCACATCAGAGCGAGAAAAAAATCGAGAATGAGAGGAAGAATACCGTGCCAACAACTCCTGAGTCCCTAAGAGCCACTATTGACGGCGTTAAAGATTTGTATTCGGTAGTCAAGACAATGAAGGCTCTTGCGGCTGTCAGTATCCGGCAGTACGAGCGAGCAGTGCAGTCTCTAGCAGAATACAACCGTACTGTCGAGCTGGGTCTTCAAATCGTGCTACAAGAGCGATATTTTGCCGGAGAACCAATTGCCTCAACTTATCTAGGAGCAGCCAATATCCATAATGCCAAACTCGGCGCGATCGTGTTTGGCTCGGATCGGGGATTGTGCGGTCAGTTTAACGAAAAGATTGTCACTTATGCCAGAGAGCGGCTTAAGCAAGAGACAGAAAATCCCCTAGTGGCGGTAGCGGGTTCGCGGGCAATTCCCTATGTGGAAGCGGCTGGCTACTCTATAGTCGAGCAGTTTTCCGTGCCCAGTTCTGCTGCCGGAATTACAGAGAGAGTCTCGGAAATCGTCCTCGCGATCGAGCAGTGGCAGGAGCAGGAACAAATCGAACGGATTATGCTATTCTACAACCAACCCCGCCGAGGTGCTTCCTACCGCCCCCACAGTCTCCAACTTCTACCCCTCGATCCCGATTGGTTGCGTGACTTAGAACAGCGACAATGGTCTACATCGGTTTTGCCAACTTTTACCATGGACTGGCAGGAACTCTTTGCCGCCCTGATCCGCGAATATTTCTTCGTGTCTCTCTATCGAGCTTTTGCTGCCTCCCTTGCTAGTGAAAATGCCAGCCGTCTTGCCTCGATGCAGTCTGCCCAGAAAAATATTGAAGAGCGTTTATCCGATCTCAATGCCGACTATCGCCGTCTGCGTCAGAGTACGATCACTGCCGAACTTCTCGATATCGTAGCAGGTTTTGAAGCTTTAACTCGATCTCACTAACTACTTAACTAGATGCATTTGAAATCGCGATCGCTAAAGGCGAAGAAACGCTTATCCTTCGGAAATTTTCAAATTAGATATGTTTCAAATCTTCAGCCAGTGCTTCCAGTGGCTTCATGTAACGAAATCGCGCTTCGACAAACATGTAAATGCTATAAGCACACAAACCCAAGGCAACAACCACAAGCATTAATTTTCCTAAAGGTTGCTGAGCCAGAGTCTGGAGTGCGCCGTCCAAACCCCGTGCTTGTTCGGCATCAAACTGTAGTGCAGCTTCAATCAAAAAAACACCGACTAACCCAAATACGCTCGCGCGGGCAGTAATACCTACTCTACCAATCCAAATAATCCAAATCCCTAACTTCTTTTTTATCTCTGGCAAATCTAGATGTAGATCCGCTGGCGGTGTGACAGCATGACGCAGATAGGATATGCCAACACCAATTACTGCTAATCCCAATGCACCCACCAACCACTGTCCGAACGGTAGCGATAACAAACGTGCAGTCCAATCGGAGGGAGAACTACTTTCCTCGTTTTTGATTCTTAAGATAATCTCAATGGCTGAGAGAGCTAGTCCAGTGTAGCTCAAACCACTCAAGGTATAGCCAAGACGAACAAATATTTTCTCTAATAATTTTTTCTGAGAATGTCCTGGCGCGATTGCCGCCTGCAAAAAACGCCACAATGCATAACTTATTAAACCGACAGCAACTACGCTGAGAACCAACCTACCGAATGGTTGAATTGAGAGCGCTTCTAATGCACCTGTAGTGGAAACTTTTGCTGTTTTGCTGTTATTATCGACAACGATATCTACTACTAACAGACTGAGAAGAAAGTAAACAAAGCCTTTAGTAAGATAGCCAAATCGGGCAATTTTTTCGAGCCACAAATGGTAATTTCCTCCTCACTCTCTTTCGCTCCTAAAGAGTATTTAACAGGATATCAAAGTATAAGGTCGCTTTAAAGTAAGATTGCGACCTATATTCCGCAAAAAAGCGGCATACTTTTCGAGCGGAGAGAGGATGGTGAGTTTTTAATAGACAAAGACTTTACCGTCTTCATGAATTTCCATAACCGGTAAATTAGGATCGTCGTAATAGTTACGGTCTTCATCTAAAGAAACTTCTAACTTGCCTTCTGTCGAAGAGATAGGTAAAACTTTGATAAATCCGTCATCTTGACGTGCCATCCTAATCGTTACGGGTATGGGTAAATCGAGTAGAGTATGTTCCTCTCCACCTTCAAGGACTTGATTTTCTGTATACCCTAAAGCTTGATATTCGATCTCTGCGTTGGTATTATTTTTCAGCTCGACATCTACCTTTCCATTATCAGGGGTAATGGTAGCGATTGGATCTTCTGGTTGAGATGTTGGTCGAAAAACTCGTTGGCGTTCTTGTGGTTGAGAATTTTGGGGAACGGATTCGGATTCTGTCGGGGATGGTTGTGTTTGAGTCGTTTGAGCAGTCACTGGTAATGCGATCGCTAAACTCAAACCCGCACAGACTAATCCTATCAATCTAATATTTTTTGAATTTATTCGAGAGAATTTATTTATTAAAACCTCCTATGGGCGCTCGTTTCAAAAAACTTCTTTAAGTTCTATCTATATATTTCTCTACAGCCAATCAAATAATTAGTTTTCTAATAACCTCATTAGTTTCTACTTAAACATAATTAACAAGATTTTCCTTATTTCAATATCTAACAATGGTTTTATTTTTTAAGTAAATTTTTGTAGTTCTCAGCATTTATTGCTCATAATTTTGACTTTTAACAGCAACATTACTTATTACTTAAGATAGATTTTTGAGCTGAGGTTACTTCTAGCAGACACGCGATTTCTGAATCGAGCAGCGATCGCTCTATTTTTTCTCTTTTTCTTCCCAAAGATATAAATTTATTTTTGTAACTTAAACTTTTTGGCGATCGCCTTTTTTTCGCTAGTGTTTTAAATTTAATATCATTAAATTCCAATATATTAAATTTTTTGGGAAATTTAGCTCGAGGAAAATTACTAGTTTTATAAAAGCTCGTACTGGCTTGAACTAGATAATTGTTAAATTAATTTCAAAAAGAATTAACTAATTCGAAAAGGCGATCGGTCAAATTACGATGAAATCGAGTTTTCATTATCCATACACCTTGGTGTTGCTGAATCAAGGTATGAAAAATAAATTAATTACCGTATCGGTCTATTTTTTGTAAGCTCTTAGAAGCTAAAAGCTAATAGCTACGAACCTTATTACTCTCGGTTTCATACTTTAAATCAGCAACGCCTACACCTTTTTAAAGCAACTAGAGCCCAGAACAAAGAGATAAAAATCTTCATTTAGATAGATCTCGCTTGTTCGAGTCATGTCTAAGCTAGAAGCAGTAGCTTATCATTGTCATGGCTGCTATTGTTAACAAATTAAAACTAGCAAATATTATTTGTTAAAAGTAAAAGTTTTATTTGTCTAACAAGATTAAGTATTTTGAAGTTAAGTAAATAAATTCCAAAATGGACAGTATCAAACTATTTCCTAAAACGAGTGCCCTTTTGCTATCTTTGTTCGCACTGCTTCTGCCAGCCTGCAATACCAATCAAACAGATACAACCGCTCCAGGAGCAGAAGATAATGTCACTCAAACAGATACAACCACTCCAGCAGAAGACGGTAATGTCACTACTGGAGAAGTTGCAGAAGATACTAGTGATTTAATCGGTCAGACTGTCACGATTAGAAGCAATGCGCTCGAACAAATAGAGCCTTCTGTTTTTACGGTAAGCGACCAACAATTTTTTGGTGGCGAAAATATTATTGTAGTTAATGATACCGGACAACCATTTACACTGCCGACTACCGACGATACGGAAGTTCAAGTAACTGGTGAAGTGCAAAGATTTGTTCTTGCCGATATTGAAAGAGACTTCGATCTAGATTTAAATGATGACCTATATGTCGAATACGAAGAACGACCAGCTATTATCGCTCAATCATTGGCAATAGCTCCGGAACCAGGGGAAATCACGGAAAACCCCAGTCAATACTATGGGGAAACTTTGGCAGTCACGGGTGAAGTAGCACAAGTTTACGGCAATAATACTTTTTCTCTCGATGACGATGAATTGCTTGGTGGTAACGATTTGCTGGTCGTAGAAACCAATCCTTCTGGAGTAGTTAAAGAAGGTGCTACAGTCGCCGCAACAGGAGAATTACGTTCCTTCGTGGTTGCCGAGCTCGAGAGAGACTACGACTTGACTTGGGATTTAGACTTTCAACGACAGCTAGAAGCAGAATACACCGATAAACCAGTACTGGTTGTCGATCGCGTTTATGAATCGGCTATTCCTGAAAGTGCTAAATAAGTTAACTAGACTGCTAAAGTAGATCTCAAAAAGAGCGAGTTCTCTATATCATGCCGAGTTTCGATAAATAATCAGCATAAAGGCTCTACTCCATGTGGACGGTAATTGAAACACTTCTCTGGTGGCTGGCTGTCTTGCTTATAGTGCTTGGCACGCTCCTCGCGGTCGGTTTTTATCTAAAAGGAGCTTGGCGCGATCGCATCGAGTATCGAGTCCAACACGCTCCTAGTCCAGACGAATCCCGTTTTCCCCATACCCTAGCCAGTATTACCAATTCGATGATAACCACTGGAGTAGTAACGGGTTTTTGGGACGAACCGCCTTTAATTCAACAAGCTCGCCTAGAAGCGATTAGTAAGGCAAGGCATAGTATCGATTTTGAAACTTTTTTTATGACTCCAGGACGACGTGCCAATGATTTTGCTGCCGCGATCGCCGAACGAGCAACGGCAGGAGTCAAAATTCGGCTTCTTATCGATAGCTACGGCACGAAAAAGATAGCAAAACAATACTGGCAGCGTCTTCGAGCGACTGGCGTAGAGATAGTCTTTTTTAATCCTTTTACCTGGAAAGCTCCTCTCGACTATGCCGGACGCACCCACCGTAAGTTGTTAATTGTTGACGGTAAGTTTGCTCTCATCGGTGGCGCGGGTATTTCCGATCTTTGGGATGGCACGGAAAAAGATGACGATACTAAGCCTTGGCTGGATATCGAACTGTGTCTGGAAGGAGAAATCATTTTCTTACTAGAGGGTATTTTTTTCCAGCACTGGACTTTTGGTGGTGGCGTAGCCGATCTCGAAAGACTTCTCTTTCCGTCCTCTTCAGCCGAGCATCATCTGATGATCGTTACGCCAGGAGCAAACCCCAGCTATCGTTTTTCGCCGATTAAAGCCTTAAAACAAAACAGCATTATTTGTGCCAGAAAGCGTATTTGGCTTGCCAGTCCTTATTTTTTACCCGATCTCGATTCCTGCGAACTGCTGGTAGCCTCAAAAAAAGACGGGTTGGACGTACGTGTTCTGACTACGAGCGATCGCAGCGACAAGAAGCCAGTTTACTACGCTTCTTACGAACATTATGGTCCATTACTGGCTGGCGGCGTAGAAATTTACGAATATCAGCCCAGTATGATTCATGCCAAAATGCTACTTATTGACGATCGCTGGGTAGCTACTGGAAGTACCAATTTCGATCCGCGCAGTTTTTTTCACAACGAGGAACTCGATATCCTGACGGCAGACCCCCAGTTGGTAGAAAATATCAAAAGTGTTTTTGAAAAGGGTTTTGCCCAAAGCGTGCGAGTGAGTTTATCAGATTGGCAACAGCGTTCTTTATGGCGACACCGGATACTGGGAAATCTAGTCAACTTCGTCCAATGGCAGCTTTGAATGAAGTAACTTTATTGCGGCAAAAAGACTAAGACTACACCGTCAATATAGAGCATTAAAATCAAAAAACTTCCAAAGCCGATATTGCTAATACCGTGTTTTTCCCGTCGCAGCAATCCCAATATTAAGTACACCCGACATTAGCACGAGCAGTGCTATGCTCAAAATTTGACGGTTGGCGATCGCGATCGTCGATGTAAGAAGCAAAATAAGAAACGATTACGATGGCAGGAACAGAAATAATATTACTGCCGACCGAATTACTCTTTTGTAATCCAATTGAGTAAACCTAGAGAATTAACACTTCCAAGGATATGAGCACCAATCAAATTAACATCAGCAAGTATCAAAAAAAGATCCATTTCTCTAACTATCTTTTCTGGATCATAAACGGCAACTCCTTGAGGTTGTGCCATTGCTTTTGCCAGTACGCCGATCGCCGTAATGTCTGATGCTATAAAAGCCAGCACTAATCCAGCTAAACTTACAATTAAACCTATACGGAGGACGCGGATTACTTCTTCTCTCTTTGGGTGTAAATTGGGATTGGGTTGTTGCAAGCGTTTAGCCATGCGAGTATAGCGGAAAGCCCAGTATACTCTAAATCCCAATGCAACCAGGGCAGCAATAGCTAGAAATATACTAAAACCAAAGAAGATATTTCTGCTTTCCTCAGCAAAACTACGACTAAAGGCAGCCAAAAATAAAACAATACCAGAGGCAACACCTAATAATAAATGTATCCAGTAGCTGATTCGACCAATAATCCGAAGATTGCCAGCAAATTCCCGCTTTGTAGGTAATTCCGACGTTTTACTAAATAAATTTGCCATGATTTTTTTGTTGTTTGTTAGTTTTAATTAAATTACTCAAATAGTAATTTTTTATATAAAAAAAATATTCTCTTTTGAGAGTGAAACGCTTGAAATTATTATCGAGTATCGATAGTTTTAATCTTTATACTTTTCATAAATAACTCTTTAAGGAAATTTGACCATCTATCTAATGGTTGAGTTATCGCTCCGATTAAGCTCATCCTCCGCAACAATAGCGGAGAATTTCGCGTCATTTGTCATCTAAAAGCTATTAGCTATTCTAGTGATAAATGACTAATGTCTTTTGTCTGCAGGGGCAACTTTAAATTTTCAATTATTACCGTGCCATGGTTCTTAGCTAGGTAAGTAGTGAGTTTATGTAGTGTATTCTTACGAATGTTAGTTATCTTTCTATGTAGCTTAGCTATTTTAATTTGAGCTTTTTTCCAATTGTTAGAATCTATTATCTTTTGACGATTAAGCCATTGTAATCTTGATAATTTACCTTGTTTCCTAAAGAAGGCTCACGCTTACTCGCTAGAGAAGCGTTGAGACGGTCGCTCAAGCATCGGACGCGACCTTCCGATGACGCGACCTCATGAATTTAGGTCAAGATATTTATGGTGAATTGACATTTGCAGTAAAATCCATTAGGATAAATAAAGTAGCGCTTAAGGCCGAAATGCTTAAAATAGTCAAGATACGGTTATACCCAACCAACGAACAGAAAGAACATCTATCGCAAAGCTTTGGGTGCGCCAGATGGGTATATAACTATATGTTGGCTAAGACTAATGAGCAATATAAAGCAACAGGTAAAGGACTGTCTCATTATGATATGACTAAGCTGTTACCTAGCCTTAAGAAAGAATATGAATGGTTAACTATTCCTTATTCTCAAACTCTACAATCGGCTTGTTTGAATTTGTCTAACGCTTTCGTTAATTTCTTTGAAAAGCGGGGTAAATACCCTAGGTTTAAATCAAAGCATCAAAGACAATCAATCCAATACAAACAAAATGTCAAGATAGAAGGTGACAATCTTAAAATACCTAAGTTAGGACTTGTTTGTGCCAGGATGCATAGACAGACTGAAGGTAAGTTAAAGATAGTTACCATCTCCAAGAATCCTGACGGTAAATACTATGCTTCTCTTCTATTCGATGATGGAATGAGCAAGCCTAAGCAGTCCATAGGTGGTAAAGCAATAGGCATTGACCTTGGATTAACTGACTTTTGTGTGACTAGCGATGGGTCTAAATTTAAACAGCCTAAGTGGTTAAAACGCCATGAGAGAAACTTAAAACGTAAGCAACAAAAACATTCTCGTCAAGTTAAAGGGAGCAAGAATAGAGACCAGGCTAGATTAAAAGTAGCTAAAGTTCACAGCAAGATTTCAAGATGTCGTGAAGACTTTCTACATAAACTATCCCGCAGAATAGTAGACGAGAACCAAGTCATTTGCTTAGAAAGTCTCCATGTTAAAGGTATGGTACGTAACCCTAATCTTTCCAAGCCATTAGCCAAGTAAGTTGGGGACAATTCTGTACCATGCTTAAATACAAAGCAGAGCAAGAAGGTAAAGTCTATTTAGAAGTAGATAGATGGTTTGCTTCTAGTAAGACCTGTAATGTTTGTCTTAATGTAGTAGGAAGTCTGTCTCTAGATATTAGAGCTTGGACTTGTGAGCGATGCAATACTCATCACGATAGAGACATCAATGCCTCAATAAACATAAGAGACGAAGGTTTGCGGAATTATCCTTGGGAAGCAGGGATACTGCCTGTGGAGGGGAAGTAAGCCCGAAGAGTGGACGTAAAAAAGCCACTTCTAGGCTACCCTGTGCGAAGCAGGAAGCCCACGCTTAAGCGTTAGCTAAGCGATGGGTACTTCACGATAAGATTTAGAACCTTTAAATATTTTACCTGTTGAGATCGAAGACGGCAGCAAATTGATGGGCATTGTAAGTTGGGTTGTCTACATGAGTCAATTTTGTCTGAGCAAATTTCAAGGTTGCATCATTCAACAAAAAGCCATGCTACCCACTAAAGAAAAGAGTAAGTTGCACTACTCTCTTAGAGGATGTCTGAAAAGTAGATTCAACTCAGTTTTAAGTTTTTCGATCCCCCTAAATCCCCCTTGCAAAGGGGGACTTTGATTCTTTTCCCCCCTTGACAAGGGGGGCTAGGGGGGATCGAATGTAGCAAATAAGACTTCTCAGATAACCTCTTAATCACAGTTCTGATTCAAGCTTTGGCTGAGTGGCGAAAGTTGTTTGAGTCAAAGAGCATAACCCTTAGAAGTTCTGTTTAAATTTACCTTATAAATGCTCTTACTTTAGCCATTATCTTCAACTATAGTACTAAAACTGAGTAGCTGATAACTGATAACTGTTAACTGGTAACTGTTATAGGTTGTTCTCATCTAAACCCGGTCTGGGCATCGGTAATATCTTTTTTTTGCTTAATTGACGCAACCAAAATCCTCCAGCAACAGCAACCAGTAAAGATATCCATCCAGTAAGAGGCTGAAGAAGGAAAAAGCCACCTATGGCAAACATCGAGCCAAATAGTAACAGAATAGCTGCGATAACCTTTAAAAGATCTTTGCCTAAATCTTGTAAGGGTGCTATGCCAGTACGTTTTCGTTGCTTGTGCCAACCCATTCCTCCAGGTCGTACGCGACGGTAAAATTTATCTAGGATTTCATCGGATTCTGGAGGAGTTAGGAACATAACTACCAGCCATAGAAAAGCGGTTACCGAAGAGATAAACAGTAATCTAGAACCGAAGTCAGCAAAAAGTTGCTCGAACTGTGGCAAACTGCTGATCGAGCCTAGTACAAACCCTCCAATCATGGCTGCTAGTTCTGCCGCCGCATTAATTCGCCACCAAAACCAACGTAAAATTAACACTAAACCAGGTCCAGTTCCGATCGCGATTACCAATCGAAATACCGTTGTTATATCCGTAGCATAGAAAGCAGCAACTGCTCCCAAAACTGTTACTAAACCGGAAGCCAAACGTCCTGCCAACACTAGTTCTGCTTGACTGGCACGGGGATGAATGAAGCGTAAATATAAATCATTAGTCAGATAAGATGCACCCCAGTTGATGGAAGTGGAGACGGTACTCATAAAAGCAGCGATTAGGGAAGCTACTACCAACCCCAACATCACTGGGGGTAGGAAATCCAGCATTAATCGGGGATAGCCTAACTCGGGGTCGTCTAGGTCTGGATAAATGATAATGGCTACTAAAGCAACAACAATCCAGGGCCAAGTACGGACAATGTAATTAAGAATATTAAACAACCAAGCCGATTTTTCTGCTTCTGCTTCATCTTTTGCTGCCGCTAATCTTTGAATAAATTCTCCCCCGCCATCGCTACGGCGAAATGACCACCATTGCACAAATAGGTAAGCAGCAAAAGTAGTTGCCGTAATTCCTGCCACATCACTCCACCTAAGTCCTCCCTGACTCCAAGTGATGGGAAAAAAAGATAGTACATCCATCTCAGTTGCTTGTTGTACTTGGGGAATGAGTGCGTGAATGCCACCAACATGATTAACTGCTACTATCGCTACAGCGATCGCGCCAAACATAGCTAGAAAAAACTGGAAAAAATCGGTAGTTACCACTCCCCATAAGCCAGAAAACCCCGAATAAATAAGGACGAAGATGCTAATACCGACTACAATCCAAATTTTTTGATTTTCACCTAAATCTAATCCCAAATTCTGAGTCAGTTCTAAGGCGGTTACAACTTTTACCATGGCTAGCATGGCATAACCTATGCCAATACAGTTGATGGGAACGGCAAACAGAAAAGCTTTAGTTCCCCTCAAGACTGCCGCCATCTTTCCCCCGTAGCGCATCTCTGTTAACTCCGCATCGGTAACAATTTCCGAACGTCGCCAGAGTCGGGAAAAGATGTAAATTAAAATAATATGAGAGATGCCAAAACTCCACCACTCCCAGTTTCCCGCAATACCCCGACTAGCCACTACACCACATATATACAGGGGAGTATCGATGGAAAAAGTAGTTGCCGCCATACTCGTCCCCGCCAACCACCAAGGCAGCGATCGCCCAGAAACAAAAAAATCAACTAAGCTTTTTGCTGCGCGACGAGATAGATATAGTCCCAGTCCCATCGTTAATAGAAAATACAGTAAGATAATCAGCCAATCAACTAGATGCATCGTCTCGATATTAATTAACTTTTGGCAAAAGTATATTCTGTATATTTTGAATGTGAAACTTGGGAATGGAAATAGATAATAAACTTAATTGTGAAAAAGGTAAAATTTTTTTCTTTTTACCGCTGCATCACCTGCTTATATCAAATCCGATTGAATACTTACACTTTGGTTTTGAGAGGTCAGAGGTAGAGAGGAATTGAGAGATTAGGAACTGGGGAATTAGGGAAATCTTCCCCCGAGCACAAATTTTCTACTTCTCTAGTTGTCGATGAGGTAAGAAGGAATGCGATAAAATAAGGCAAATAGTTTTTATATAGCTAATTAAACGGACTCGCTCTTATTTATAGCCAAATTGGATTTTTAAGTGAACTAATTATTACTTTTAGTTTTGAGCGTCAGTCTCATTATATTTTTGCTTCACCAAATTAAATTTTTATTCTCTTTTTTAGGTTGAAATACTTAAACAATAATAATTTTTCTTGATTTTATCGATTAAATTGCTACGTACTTACTTTGGCTTCTATAGCAATCGATGTTTAGTCTTACATCATGGCGATCGCTATGTCATTGTATCTGCTTGATACTGCATAAATGTTACTGGCAAACCCAGATAAGTTCTTGCCAAATGGGATAAGCCGAATTTAGATTTGAGCGATCGCGGTAATTCCTGCCAAGCGATCGAGCGAAAACCTTTTTGAGTGTAAAAATTAACTAACTTTTGTCCTAGACATTCTAAGTAAAGTGGTTTCTTTGCTTCTTGGATGAGATGGACGGTTAAATAACTACCTATACCCTGTCCTCGCCATTTAGGCGAGACGACTAAACTACCTAGTTCCTGAGCATCGGGAAAATCCCGCAACTGCCCGCAAGCGATTAAACTTCCTTTCTCTTCAACTACCCAAAACTGTTGCCAGCGTAACTGAGTCGGATCGAGTCTGGCTCCTAAAACTAATCGAACAATTGCCCATCGATCCTTAGCAGTTGCGGAACGTAAAATACAACCTGGCGGTAATGCTAAAGATTGTTTCTTCAAGAAAATATCTGACAAGTCAAAAATGTCAGAAAAAATATAACTTAAATTATTTGATAATATTAGCAAATTTACTCCAATCTACCAAAAACCGCTTGCTAAATTAGAGATTTATTGCGTAAAATTCGTTTTTACTTTCCTCCCGATCGACTATACATTGGCTGAAATGGTAGTTTATCTGTTTACCAGCTAATTAGGTTGACCGGAAGGATTGTGTTTTGATTAAAAACCACCAAAACTGGGATCGAAAGTTGAATTTGGTACGGGGACATCTACAGGTACGTGTACCGGAGTTTCAATCACAGGACTGCTTACACCTGTTTGATTGAATTCGCCACCACCAACAAACTGATTTCCGTCGTAGGTTTGTTCTACATTGCCAGGACCAACATATAGTTGAGTTGTCGTGCCGGTAACACTATTACCCAAACAGTTTCCATCACTACCCATGTTGAAATTGCCCTCTTGAGTAGCTGGTGCTTGGGATCCATGAATCGCTACCTGCGTCAGTACGTCTGTCGTGGCACAGGCATGAGCTTTAGGGGTAATTGAAGGTAATATTGGCAATAATGCCGACAAAGATAATATGCTAATCGAAGAAAGTAAATTGAATTTCATGGTTGTTTTTCTCCAGACCTCATCAATGTTTTATTACTGTTGAATGCTCGTTCTTATGCAGTTGACGAGCAGAGCGAAAAACTTCTAGGGTTATTTATAGAGTACTTTTGAGTGCGCTAGAGACGAATCTGTATTGCACTTTTGTAAGCTCCGTGAAGCGTAGTATTGTTTTATAGCAAAGATGGGGACGGCATAGATGGAAATAAATCTTCGTTCCGTCAGTACTTTCCCATCTTTCTTTGCCCAGTTTCTAAATCTTGTTAGTAAGGCATGTAGTAAGGAACTCCATAGCCGTCTACATCGGTTTGGATCTGTCCGTTGAACTGGTCTATATTTTGATTGACAAAGTTACCAGTACCGACAGCAGCACCGGAGTTAGACGCATCTTGAACGGAAGTTTGTACTTGGGGATCTGTGCCGTAGTAGTAGCCGTCTAGTTGCAGTTGGTCTTGAAAATTAGTCTGATTAATGTTTTGATTGACAAAGTTACCAGTACCGATCGCTGCGCCAGAGTTGGAAGCACCTTGGAAGTTGGTCTGTATTTCTTGTGCGAAAACAGCAACCGGAGAGAAAGCCAGAGCAGCGGTAGCGATTAAACCAAGAGATTTTTTCATTGTTCTAGACCTCTAAAGGAATTAAATTAGTGAACTAAATTTAAGTGTCGTGTTGTTGTTAATACTTAGTATGTAGAGTGGATTAATTTTATGCAGGTTGTCGCTCAAAAAAGAGACAAGGGGGACTAGGGTGACTGGGGAAAGTGTTGTCAAATCCTCTCCGCGTCTCCGCGTCTCCCCGTCCCCATGTCAATCTTCACCATTGCATGATGATGCAACACCAATTTCTGTTTCCCTACTTCTTCCCGATTAGTTCCTAAATTAAGAACAGCAGGTATTTCCCTCCCTGGAAAATATTCGTTTAGGGTATAGTCTATGGGAACTAAATCTCTCGATTACGAGCAATAAATAACCTGTTATTTTATTGCTTTCCAGAGAAGTCCCAGCCCTATCATGGCTTTTTTTTTCATTCATTTAATTATTAGCTTTATTTTTGCCTATTTACTTATCTTTCTTCTCTAGTTTTTCTCGCTCAAAAACTAATTTAAAAAAAAGAGGGATTCAGGAGAAAGGTTCAATGAAAGAGAAAAGCACTTCTACTGGTTTTTGGGAAAGGTCTTTTACTGCAGTAGGACTTACTATTTTGCTGCTTATTTATCAAAAAATGTCTTTGGGAACTCCAGCTTCCTCTGTCTTAACAAGAATAAACTCGATTCATTCCTCATCGGTTTTACATTAAGGTGGATCGAGCAATTGTTATTAGTGGCGTCCGGTTAATTTTATCAAAACTTTAAAAAAAGCTGTCGATAAAAAAGTTTTTTTGACAGAAACTTTACCACAAGCATCGAATAACAAGAAATAATAATATATATCAGGCACTTTTCTGAAGACGCTGATTCTAATACCTTAAAAACCAATTTAAATTTTACTTTCTCCGACTAACAGAGATAGCTCCCTCTAAACCTTCTCATTAAGAGAAGGTTTTTTTAGGAATTTTAAAGTTTTATTTTCTATTAACTAAGAGAAATATGGAAGAATTAAAAGACCAAAGCTGTCGCACAAAAACTAGGAAGCCGAACAAGATTTACCTAAAGAAAATCCTCACACTAAAGCCCACATTGTTCAACTAGACAATTCGGGAGCGCACACTGCCGAGCAAATCAAGCTCTCAAGATCCAATTGTTGTTTCAACCCCCTTATTCTCCAAAATTAAATCCTCTGGTTACTGATAAAAAGTTTCAGTAATCGTGTAAATTACTTTTAAGTGCTTACTACAGTTATTTAATGATTTTGCTGCCTAATTGAGGATAGAGAATATAAGATGACCATAAAAAGAAGGATGTTTTTGGCTTCTGGCGCGGCTATGACAGCGGTTGCAGTTCACCAAGTCTGGAGTGCTAGGGATAGTCTTGCGCAAAGCGAAAAATTTCTTAATCTTTATACAGCGCGGCATTATGATGCAGACAATCAGGTTTATGAGGGCTTTTTTAACAAGACTGGTATAAAAGTCAATTTTGTAGAAGCCCCAGCGGATGTATTAATTGAGCGCGTCAAAAGTGAAGGGGTCAACAGTCCAGCCGATGTAATTATTACGGTGGATGGGGGGAATTTGTGGCGTACCCAGCAGGAAGGTTTGTTTCAAAAAGTTCCTGCCAACAGTCGGCTTTATACTGCCATTCCTGAAAATCTGCGAGACCCAGATGGCTACTGGTTTGGCTTTACAAAGCGTGCCCGCGTTATTATGCACAACAAATCGCGGGTCAAACCCACCGATATTGCTCGTTATGAAGACCTGGCAGATACAAAATGGCGCGGCAAGGTAATAGTTCGCTCTTCTAGCAATGTGTACAATCAATCCCTGGTCGGTTCGATGATTGCGGCAAACGGCGAGCCGCAAACAGAGGCATGGGCAAAAGGCGTCGTGGCAAACTTTGCCCGCAAACCTGAAGGAAACGATACAACGCAGATTAAGGAAGTGGCGGCGGGTATTGGCGATCTAACGCTCGCCAACACATACTACTTAGTTCGGCTTGCTAGGTCGAGTAAGCCAGAAGATCGGGATATTGCTAGCAAGGTGGGAGTGATTTTCCCTAACCAAGGAGATCGGGGTACCCATATTAACATTAGCGGTGGCGGCATTGCCAGGTATGCGCCTAACCGGGAGGCAGCGATCCAGTTTCTAGAATATTTGACAACTCCAGAAGCCCAGCAAATCTTTGCGGGAAGCAATTACGAATATCCTGTACTGCAAGGCGTACCGAAGGATGAGGTGCTAGCCAGTTTCGGTGATTTCAAGGAAGATTCACTGAATGCAAAAATCTTTGGCGAATTGAATGATACAGCACTAAAACTGATGGATCGCGCTGGCTGGACCTAGGAAATTCTATGGCAACCGTTTTCGAGTAAGTGCATTGCAACGCTTGGGTAAAGAGCGCATATCCCTTACAGTGGAGTAGGGGCAGGATTTTTAAGCTTCTGTCTTTGTTTGGCACGCATCAACGGCGATCGCCCTGCGTCATTTGCCAATTAAGTAATACCACGGGCAACAATCCTACGGCGACAATCGCCAATGCCGGTACGGCAGCTTCTGCCAATCGCTCATCCGATGCGAGGTTATAGACGCGAACTGCTAGCGTATCAAAATTAAATGGGCGCACAATTAACGTAGCTGGCAGTTCTTTCATTACATCAACGAACACTAAGATTAATCCGGTTAATAAGCCACTACGCATCAGTGGCAAATGCACTTTTTGCAAAGTGGAAATCTTACCGCAACCCAGGCTGCGTGCTGCATCATCGAGACTCGGCTCGATCTGCTCCAAGCTAGATTCCACCGGACCAAATCCCACTGCGAGAAAGCGCACCAGATAGGCAAACACCAGTGCTGCAATCGTTCCGCTCAGCAGCAGCCCGGTAGAAACCCCAAAAGTAGAGCGGCTCCAGGCATCAAGGGTATTATCAAATTGCCCTAACGGCACTAAGACTCCTACGGCAATCACTGCTCCTGGGACAGCGTAACCCGAGGTTGCAACCCGAGTTGCCCCGCGGTTGGCAGGACGCAACCGTTGCCCATAAGCCAGAAAGACAGAAATCAGTATCGCGATCGCTGCCGTCAGCAGTGCCAGCAGCAAACTATGCTTGGCAAAATCCCAAAAGCGATCGCTTGTATTCTGCATAATTGCCTCAGTTGAACCTACTGCACTGGGAAAATCAGTATCGGCGCGCGAGTCTGTTCCTGGAGAACTGCTGGCAACCCTAACCATCTGCATTAGCACCCCTGCAGGAACCAAAAATCCCAAGAGAATGGGTATGCCACATACCAAAATTGCTAGCAAGCTGTGCCACCCAGAAAGGGTATAGCCAGACACTGCACGTCCCCGCTTTCCGGCACTTTGGTAATAGCGTTGTTGTTGGCGAGAAATCCGTTCGAGCACAATCAGACCAAAAACAAATACCAGTAATAATGCTGCCAACTGTGATGCTGCCAACCGTTCGCCCATGCCAAACCAGGTTCGATAGATGCCTGTGGTAAAGGTGGGAACTGAGAAAAACTCAACGGTACCGAGGTCATTCAGTGTTTCCATTAATGCCAGGGATAAGCCCGCAACGATCGCCGGACGTGCCAACGGCAATGCGACTCTCCAAAAACTGCCCCAGGGATTGTAACCTAAATTGCGGCTGGCTTCTAGCAGAATACTAGATTGAGTCAGAAACGCCGAGCGTGCTAATAAGTACACATAAGGATACAACACCAGTGTCAACATGGCAATTGCTCCTGGCAAAGATCTCACATTGGGAAACCAATAGTCCTGGACGGTTTCCCAGCCAAACCACTGACGCAACTGAGTTTGAATCGGTCCGTAGAATTCTAGTAGTTCTGTGTAGGTATATGCCAGAATATAGGCAGGAGCAGCTAAGGGTAGCAGCAGTGCCGATTCAAACAATCGTTGCCCTGGGAAACGACAAAGCGTGACTAACCATGCAGTACTGATACCAATGGTAGCAGTGCCGATACCAACCCCTAACATTAGCCCTAGAGAGTTGGTAATATAGGTGTTCAAAACGGTGCTGGCTAAATGCTGCCAAATCGATCGCGCATCGACAAATACGCTACTCAATACTACCCAGATGGGCAGCGATAAAATAAACGCAATCAACAGAGTGCCAACAGTCCAGCCATCCCAGCGAGGCAATTGAAAGCGAGCAGTAGAAAATTGAGGAAAAAGCGATCGCATACAGAACCTTGAGTGGAACGATAATTGAAAGTGCCAAAAATTTCCTTAAGGAAGATAAACATTAAAAGTGAAAAATTAGCAGCTATCTTTAATTTTTAACTTTAAATTTTTAATTTACTGTTGCTCCTTAGTATAGGCTGAAACTATTGACTTGATTTACTAAACACATCTAAGATTCAATCTTGCTTAGTGCCATTCTCGAAAGTCGGTTTGGAGTAAATATTTTCTAAATTTAAAATTTTGCGCGACGGAATAGATGAGAGTGTTCTGGATGATAGAGACGAGAACGGGTTTTTGCTACCTTTTTTAAAGCCGGACTGATTATATAAAGAGTTGTTCGTATCAATTGATGTTCTCGGGTAACTGCTGCCATTTTTTCTAAGGGAACTATCCAAATCTGCTCATCTTCCCAACCAAGGCGAAAACACACGGCTACTGGTGTATCGGCTGAATAGTGTTGCAGTAATTTTGCTTGAGCAACTTCAACATGACGGGCAGCTAAATAAAGACATAAACTAGCTTGATGGGCAGCTAGAGAAGCTAATTCTTCCGCTTCCGGTACAGCAGAAGCTTTGCCACTAACTCGCGTCAGAATAATTGTCTGGACTAGTTCTGGTAAGGTTAATTCGGTTCCCAGTTTAGCCGCAGCAGCTTGAAAAGCACTAATTCCCGGAATTAATTCAAAAGGAATCTCTGCTTCTGCTAATGCCTGAATTTGTTCGGCGATCGCACTGTAGAGACTGAGATCCCCAGAATGAAGGCGCACTACCGATCGCCTTGCCCTCACTCTGTCAATCATCAAAGGAATAATGTCTTCTAAGGTTTTATTTCCCGTAGGAATTAATTCGGCTTCGGGGCGAACTCCATGCAAAATTTGTTTTGGAACCAAAGAATCGGCATAGAAGATAGCATCAGCTTGAGAGAGGATCTTTTGGGCTTTAACGGTCAGTAAATCCGGATCGCCTGGTCCTGCACCAATTATATATACTGCGGGTTGGAGAGAGCAATCTTGAGAATTCATTATTAAATAAATTAGCGATCTTTTATCCTATTACCAAATTTTTGCTGTGGCGAAACAACATCGGGAAGAGAACGTTTAAACCAATAAAGCCAAGCCAAACCTAATAATCCGAAAGCGATCGCACCCAAACTAACTATCTGGGCAATTCTGAGATAACCTAACATCAGGCTATCGGTTCGTAAAGCTTCGATCCAAAAGCGACCGATACTGTAAGCGATTAGATAAACAAAAGTCAAAGTGCCTACTTTCAGACGATCTTTATGCTTTAGTCCCCAGAAAAAAAGATATATCAGTAAGGCAAAGACAGCTAGATTCCAGAGAGACTCATAGAGAAAAGTAGGATGAAAATAATCGTAGTTCAAATATTCTGGAGGACGGTGAGTAGGCGGAATATAAAGTTTCCAAGGTAGGTCGGTCGGTCTGCCAAAAGCTTCTGAATTAAAAAAATTACCCCAACGTCCGATCGCTTGCCCTAACACTAAAGAAGGTACGACTAAATCGCTTAATTGCCAAAAAGAAACTCGGTTGAGGCGGGCAAATATAATTGCGGCGATCGCGCCGCCAATAATCGCTCCGTGAATGGCAATTCCACCTTTCCAAATAGCAATAATATCCTCTGGACGCTGTGCGTATTCTTGCCATTCAAATAAAACATAGTAAATTCTGGCACTGGGAATAGCGGCCAGTAACAGCCAAATCGCCAAATCTCCCAGCAATTCCGGTTTGACACCACGCCGTTTTGCCAAATATTGAGACAGAGTAACCCCAATTAAGATTGCCAAAGCGATTAAAAGACCATACCAACGAACGGTGATAGGACCAATTTCAAAAATAATCGGACCAGGGGATTGAAATTGAAAAGCCAATAGCATAATTCGGTAATGGGAAATCGAGAATGGGGAAGTTTACCTTTTACCTCTATCAGCTTACACATTTGTCGGTCTTTTTAGTTAGGAAAACACAATTGCTCGACTGGGATATTGTTACTTAAAGGCGGCGATTGCTGGGCATTTTTTCTATATCTTCGACTATTTCTGACACAAACACATCGTCGCGATGGTGTTCGTCAAAAGAACCTTCTGGTTCCTTAAGGAAAAAGGCGCACAAAAAAGCAACAATAAAGGCTGCCACTCCCAAAGTTTGGAAGAAAATGCGATTGCCCGTACCGCCCTCAGGTAATATGCTGAACAAAGTTAAATAAGCTACTGCCCCAACATTTCCATAAGCACCGACATTACCAGCTATTTGTCCGGTAACCCGCTTTTTGATCAGAGGAACGATCGCATAGGTAGAACCTTCACCCGCTTGAACGAAGAAGGAACAAGTCATTACTAGTAAGACAGCAGCAGGCAACAACCAAGCCCCCGTTACCGTACTCAAGAACATATAGGTAATTCCCATGCAACCTGTCAGCAATGTCATCGTCCATTTACGACTACCCAATCGATCGGAAATCAAACCCCCACCCGGACGGGCAACTAAGTTCATGAAGGCATAGCTAGCTGCAATCATTCCGGCAGCTTGTCTACCAAGTCCGAAACTTAACTCGAAAAAAGCCGGTAGCATAGATACAACGGCTAATTCCGAACCAAAGTTGACGACATAAGTCAATTCTAAAATTGCTACCTGGGAAAATTTATAACGGTCTTGGGCAGGATAGTGCTTTTTACCTGTAAGCAAATCTTGATTGACATGCCAGGCTTTATAAGCTTGGAATAAGTATAAGCCGACGAGTAGTGCCCAGATAATATACAGTTGAGTTGAATTAAGATACTCTACTTCCCACAAACGCCAGGCAAGAACCCCTAAAATTCCCACCAGGGGAATATTCATAAGCATCAAAAACCAGAAGTCGCCCTTGCTAGTTACTTCAATTGCGCCGTGACGCTCGGGCTTTTTGTAAACCTTACCTGGGGGAGTATCCTGGACATTAAAGTAGTAAATTACTCCGTAAATAGCAGCAACAATTCCTGTGAGGGCGATCGCCAAACGCCAGTTGAAAACATTGCCAGCACCAAAAGAGAGAGTAGCAGCTATAGTAGGCAAGGTAAAAGCTGCGGCAGCAGAACCAAAGTTCCCCCAGCCACCGTAGATCCCTTCGGCTAAACCAATTTCTTTGGGAGGAAACCATTCAGCAACCATCCGAATTCCGATTACGAAACCCGCACCGACAATACTTAGTGCCAAGCGGCTAATTACTAACTGATTGAAGTTTTGGGCTAGGGCAAAAGCAATACAGGGAATGGCGGCATAAATCAGCAGCAGGGAATAAGTTACTCTCGGACCATATTTGTCCAAGACCATTCCGATAATAATACGGGCAGGAACAGTAAGAGCAACGTTACAAATAGCAAGAGTTCTCAGTTGAGGGGTATCTAAACCTAAATCTTCCTGTAGTGCTGTGGCGAGGGGAGCTAAATTAAACCACACCACAAACGAAATAAAGAAGGCGAACCAAGTCATGTGTAGAATTTTGTACCTACCCCGAAATGACCATAATTGTCCGAGCATTGGTTAGTCTCCTCCAAATAGTCGATTGTGTCGCAATAGGGTTAAAAAGGGCATACGAGTCTGAACAATCGCTCCTGCGATCGCTTATCGATCGGGTTCTAAATTTGCCAAAAAAGTTATGTTCTGTCTTTTATTTAGGACGAGCGTTGAAGTGTTCGATCGTCAAGTCCCGCAATACTTGTTTGAGTTCGTCGCAAGGAATCTTTTTCATTACTTCTTTGCCCAACCGAGCATCTTTACCTACTTTACCTCCCATCCAAATGTCTACGGCTTCGACAACTTTGCCATCTTTGCGGGTTTTTGTGCCGATCAAGCCAATATCAGCGACCTGCGGTTGACCGCAAGAATTTGGGCAACCCGTCCAGTGAATTCGTACGGGTTTAGGGGTATCTAGTTCTGCTTCTAGTTCTTTAATCATTGCCAAAGCCCGATTTTTGGTTTCGATAATGGCGTAACCGCAGAATTCACTACCCGTACAAGAGACTAATGCTCGTTGCAATGGTTCTGGGTCGATAGGAAAGCGTTCTCGAAGCAACGGTTCTTCTAAGAATGTTTCTAAGCGGGTATCGGGAATATTGGGAATAATTAGATTTTGCTCGACAGTAAGTCGGATTTCTCCACTACCATAGACTTCTGCCATACGAGCAAGCTCGAACATTTCCTCCGCATACAAGCGACCGACCGGAACGTGTAGACCGACATAATTTAATCCCGGTTGCTTTTGGCGATAAACACCGATATGGTCGCGCTTTTCCCAATCGATTTCATCTTTAGCTGCCGCTGGTTCTAGCGGATGCCCCAGTTGTTTTTCGACTTCCGCCCGAAACTTTTCAATTCCCCATGCTTCAATCAAATGCATTAGCCGACACTTCGAGCGATTGGCTCTCGGTCCGTTATCGTTATAGACAATTAACATTGCCTCGGCAAGAGGAACGACATCTTTAGGCTCGATCCAAGCATTGAGGGGAATCGCCGAGACGTACTGTTTGGGGGCAAAGAAACCACCAACGATAATATTAAATCCTATTTTGCCGTCTTTATAGGCGGGAAGATAACCGAGGTCGTTGATTTCAGCATGAACGGAGTTGTCTCGTCCCCCAGCGACGGCGATATTAAATTTCCGTGGTAGATTGCTTAAAGCCAGATTTCCTTCACCGTTATTAGTGATTACGTCCTGGAGGTTGCGCACCAAACCCCTTGTATCGATTAATTCATCTGCATTCAATCCCGCCACAGGCGAACCAGTTATATTGCGCACGTTGTCCATGCCTGACTGAACGCTGGTTAAACCTGCTTGACGCAACTGGTCGAAGATAGCAGGTATATCCTCAATTCGAATGCCTCGCAGTTGAAAATTTTGTCTGGTAGTAATATCGGCATTACCTCGATCTTGAAATCCTGCACCCTGTCCATAACGCTGTACGATATTTGCCAATACTCGCATTTGACCGCTAGTCAAAATACCGTTTGGTATTCGCATCCGCAGCATAAATTTGCCAGGGGTAACCGTGCGATAGAAAAAACCGAGCCATTTAAGTCCGTAATGAAGGTCAAACTCGTTCTTTTCCTCTAGGGCTTCCCAACCCATCTGAGCCAATTGCTCTAGTTCTTGCTTGAGTAATAGAGGATGTTTTTGAGCTTTAGCTTTTTCAACGGGGTTAAGTTTGGTTTCAGGAGTTGTCACCATAAATTAAATCTCCTGGAGATTTGGAATTTTAATAATTAAATAGGTAGCGAGTAGATTTTTAAATTGATTTAAAAATCTTTTTTTAGTATTTAATTCAGAGAAGTTTCTAATAGCCAGATTAGTTAAATGAAATATTCAATTCTGTAGAAATAATCACAAAAATACTCGGTAGATCCAAAAAAATGCCGAATCCTTATAAATCTATAAATAGATAGATTTACGAGTATGAAATATCTTTTTAAGATTATTAGTTGATAACTGAAAATTGACTACTAATGATTGATTATGATGGTGATCGTCTTATAGCGATCTCGCGCAGCGAGTGCTGCCGCACCACGCCACCAAATAATTGTTTAATAGCTTTGATAAATTTCTCTTTGAAAATGAGACGGTTGCGAGCGAACATCTTTGAGCTTTCCCTACTACTCCGGAACATTTAGGCGGCGATATTCCATCCCGTAAATAGTTTCAATCCAATTTGGTTCACCGACGCTCCGAAGTCGCTGTCGTAATACCAATTCGCAATTCAGATTGTATCTAGGTTTTAAGGTTTGCATCTGTTGCTTGATTTTAGCGAATTGGTATAAATGACATGGATCTGTAAATCAAGCGATACTCAGGATATCTTCTTGCCATTGAGGCGATCGCCTTCTTAACGCCTGCACTCGTGCTAATAGCTCTATCAGGTCAAAATAAATTTATGTATCTGCGATCGCTTAGTGGAACTTGAATCGAAGCAAATAAAAAAAGAATTCTATTTGACTTTTGGTGTAGCGATCGCTACATAGTCGCTCGGATTGCTCTATCAATGGTTAGAACTATGTCAATTGTCACTTTTCGAACACATTTGCTTTGGACACTAGAAGAAGAAACAACTTCTTTCTAAGATCTTGTAGCAGCCTGAAATAAAAAAACCACGCACGAGAGTTAGAAGAACAGAAAGTATAAATAAGATTCTTTTGATGAGGAAACGCTATGAGCGAAAACAACAAAATTAACGAACATAGCAAAGATAGAAATTTAGAAACATTTCGCCAAGATCCTGGCGAGTATCTCACTACTAATCAGGGAACGCGCATCGATGACACGGATAATTCCCTGAGTGTAGGAGAACGGGGTCCTATGTTGATGGAAGATTTTCACTTCCGGGAAAAGATGACCCACTTCGATCACGAGCGCATCCCAGAACGAGTTGTCCATGCGCGTGGCTCGGGTGCCCATGGCTATTTCCAAGTTTACGAGTCAATGGCAGAGTATACTAAGGCAAAATTCCTACAAGATCCTTCTGTAAAAACGCCTGTATTTGTTCGTTTCTCTACCGTAGTTGGTTTTCGTGGCTCTGCCGATACGGTGCGGGATGTGCGTGGTTTCGCTACAAAATTTTACACGAGCGTCTCACTTTGAGTTGGGGAAAGTAGAAAACAAAGAAATCCGAAAACGGATGGTCGATCTTTTCAACCACGTCGACCATGAATTAGCAAAACGCTTTGCTAGAGGAATTGGCGTTCCCGAGCCTACGGAAGAGGTTGTTAAAAACCACGGACGCAGTTCTCCCGGACTCAGCATGGAAAACACGGTCAAGGATACGGTAAAAAGCCGCCGCATTGCAATTCTGGCAGCCGACGGATTCGATCGCTCTGAGTTGATGGAGATAAAGCAGGCATTACAGAATGCTGGAGCCAATGCCAAGGTAGTATCGAAATTTGGCGGTACGATCCGGAGTGAGGACGGTGAAGAAGTAGAGGTTGATAAAACATTTTTGACAAGCGGCTCGATCGTGTACGATGCCGTCTACGTTCCCGGCGGTCAGCAGAGCATTGAAACACTGAAAATGCAAGGAGATGTCATTCATTTCATTAATGAAGCCTTCAGACATGGTAAAGCGAGAGATTCGCTCCTTGCAGTCGCGATCGCTGCTATGGGTGAAGGAGTCGATCTCCTGACCGCATCTAATATTGCTGGTGTCGAACTAGCAGACCAAAATGGACAGATGGCATCGGATAAGGGTGTAATCACGACCCGTCATGGCTCGATTGACAATGTCAGCCAAGAATTTATTCGGGCGATCGCCCAGCACCGTCATTGGAATAGGGAGCAAAAAGAGCGAGTACCAGCATAATTGTCTAGTACTGAGATTTTATGGAGGCTGACTATTCTTCGTCAGCCTCTATAAGCGATCCTTCAGTAGAGATTGATAATTGCTCTAAAGTATCCCAAACTACTTGTAAAAGAGTGTCTAAGCCAGTACGAGCCACGGCAGAAATTTTCAAAATGGGGTCGGAGGTAAGCTGTTTTAGTTCGGCACTAATATTTTCTGCAATTTCTGGCTCTACTGCATCGATCTTGTTGAGGGCGATAATTTGCAGACGTTCTGTCAATCTTCGATCGTAAGCGGCTAACTCTGCCCGAATCGTTCGATAATCGGCAATGGGATCGGCAGCAGTGAGATCGATTAGATGTAAAAGCAGGCGAGTTCTTTCGATGTGTCGCAAAAACTCGTGCCCGAGACCTATCCCCTTAGACGCTCCTTCAATCAAACCGGGAATATCGGCAAAGACAGTACCATCTCCGGTCGGTTTGCGTACTACTCCCAAATTAGGTACGAGGGTAGTAAACGGATAGTCGGCAATTTTGGGACGGGCAGAAGAAATAGCAGAAATTAAGGTAGATTTACCCGCATTAGGTAAACCGATAATTCCTACTTCTGCCAATAACTTTAACTCCAAACGCAAACGCCGTTGTTCTCCAGGCAATCCAGGTAAAGCATATTCTGGGGCGCGATTGCTGTTGCTCAAAAAATGCTTGTTGCCTAAACCTCCTTTTCCTCCCTGCGCGACGCAGAGAGTTTGTCCTTGAGATACTAAATCTCCCAATTGTTCTCCGGTATCGGCATCGTAGACAACTGTACCGCAGGGAACTTCGATTAGGCGATCGCTACCCGCCGCCCCCGTGCGATTATTCGGTCCCCCTCTTTTGCCGTCTTCTGCTTTGAAATGACGTGCATATTTAAAATCCAACAGAGTTTGTAGATTTTCTACGGCGACTAAGATTATCGAACCGCCTCTTCCTCCATTACCGCCAGCAGGACCCCCGGCAGGGACATATTTTTCCCGCCGAAAAGCGACGATGCCATCACCGCCTTTACCTGCTTCTACTTCAATTTCTGCCAGATCGATAAATTGCATAAATAATTGATAATTGATAATTACTTTTTTACTTCTGACTCCCGACCCCTAACAGGGAGATAGGGAAATCGGGAGATAGGGGATTGGGGGAAAAATCTCCCCATTTCTCCAATTCCCCAATCCCCAATGGTGAAGCTTCTGACTACTGACTCCTAAATATATTCCGAGACATCTTCTTGACACTCATCAGCTAAATAAGACAGAGAACGAAAGCGTAAGCTAACTAATTGCTCGTAAAGAGGATTGAGCTTGCAAAGGGGAGGAATATGAGCTATTTTACGACCGAACAGGTTAATATCCCGTTCAAAAGGGCATTGGGCAGGAATTACTTTACAAATAAAACGTGCTAGTCGGGGATCTTGAACTTCCATGCCATCGAGCCAGGTTTTAACGGGTTGTAGTACATTCGGATGAGGCTCGGTTTCTGCAATGGTTGCATCAGAAGTAGTTGCACCTGCGATTGGCGTTGCTTCAGCTTCGTAAAGAGTACTTTCTAGGGATTTTAGTGCTTCTACTTCAATTTCTAAGGCATCACTGTATTCGTGCAGTAGATCGAACTCAGGCTTAGAATATACGCCATCGGCTACTGCTACCAACACTGCCGTGCGCAAAAAGTTTTCTGCGGTTTTTTTGTCCTTTCCTAAAATATTAGCCAATTCTTTTGCCGAAATTGGGTCTAGGCGATCTACACGATCGATACAAGCTATTTCCCTAGTAAGTTGAGCAATTAACTCTTGTTCTTCGGGAGCGTAATGACCGTCAGCCAAAGCGATCGAATATAAACCTCTCAACCAGGCAGTAATTTGGCTGTCGGTGTAGGAAGGTTGTGCAATACTGGTCATAAAAATTTAAGTCAGTAGACAACTACTCTTGCTTTCTAACTATATATCTCTATCTATATAGTAGATCTTACCTATAGTTCCCCGCTTAACGACAAAAAGTAATCAGTAATACCTAGAGCGATCGCTCTTAAAAGAAGTAGCCCTGGCAACAACAGCAACTCCACAAACTTTTATACCTCGCTCGCGCAAAACTCTAGCTGCTTCCTCGACTGTAGTTCCAGTAGTGTAAATATCGTCTAACAATAAAACTGGCGATCTCGCGGAGCGAGTGCTGCCGCACCGCGGTGGCTGCTGCTGCCAAATTTTACCGACTGCGAAAGCGTACTTGAGATTTTGCTGTCTTCGTTCGGGATCGAGACCAAACATGGTTTCGGTATCCCGCACTCTGACCAAACCTTGCGGCTGTAAAGAGTAACCCGTTCTCTGACAAAAACTCCGCGCGATCGTTTCCGCTTGATTAAAACCTCTTGCTTTTAACCGTTCTCGATGGAGGGGGATGGGTACTACTGTCAATTTGCGGGTCTTTTTGCTAACAGAATCGCTCAACCAAGTATTACCCAGCCACTGACCCAATAGCATGCCCAATTGGGGTTGATTTTTGTATTTTAGAGTAGCGATCGCTTGTTTTAATTTATTGTCGTAAACTCCCCAGGCAAATAGAGGTAAGTTTCCTCGCCACAAATGACTGGGGTTGGTTAACTGACAACTTTCTAGTTGTTTTTGGCAGTAGACACAAACAATATTTTCTGCCGGACGTTTACACAGAGGACAGGGAGATTGAAGAAAAACGGAAAGTAAACTTTTGAACATTAAAAGCGTAAAGATTCTATCAGTTCTTCTTCGTCTTCATCTTCACAAATAGTCAACTGCTGGGGTTGACACCTTTGAATTTGACTGATAATTTCCGCTGCTCCCTCTTCTTTGATATCCTCAATATACTCTGGTTGTCTGGATTCAGCTTCCGCCAATGAATCAAAAGGACCAAAATAATAAGTGCAAACAGGAGACTGGGTTACTACTTTAACCCACCAACTGGGTTTGCGAGGAGAACGAAGATAGTAAACGAGAAAGCAAGCCAAAATAAAATAAATCAAGAATAAACCCAAACCAATCATAATCGACGCTCTGGCAATTCCCCTAGTTATTCGATCGAGACCAATATAAGACCGACCTAAAAATTATCATAGATTCTGCTTAAGTTAAGAAACTTAAAATTTTTGCTATTTTTTGTGAGAGCGGTGCGCGCGAGAAAAGTTTAGCTGCATCTAATTCTCCAAATGCTTGTATGACAGTAATTAGAATTAGGACGCGTTAAATAATGGGACGACCCAGAGGCATTTAATTTGGTCGCGCAATGCGAAAGGCAGAGACATAGGACAACTTATGTCCAAACTCATTGAGAATTGCTGCTTGCGTGGTGCTATCTTCATAGGAGCGGTTACTGACAGTTTTGTTGAGCCAGGCGAGCAAAATCAGGTTTGGTTCCAAACACAGCATTGAGCAACCCAAGGTGGCAAAGGCAGGAGTTGCAGTAGCAGGTCCGCATCCGACTTCCAAGATGCTTGAACGGGAAGAGAGTTGAGCGATTTCCACGACCCGAGCGATTAACTCCTGCGGGTAATGAGGTCTAACCTGGTTATAAGCTTCTGCTGCAGGCGAATACCAGTGTTTTCGTTGCTCTAAATCTTTGCCATAGCATTTATTGAGGAGAGTTTGCTTCAGGTTTTTCATGGTGGCGCGAGAAAAAGTGGCGTTGCTGAATTGGGTATGAATCAAGCTGGCTTTGCAATAGAGCGGAATTTTAATTAGTAAAGTAGCCAACGTATTGACTACCCTAGTATCTCTACTTAATATTGCTTTTTCTGCGCTCTGAATTCTTACCTCTTTTGGTCGTTTTTTATCACAACCCCTATCTTAATTTGTAATTAGAATCAATAAGAAAAATTTTGGCAATGAATAATAGATCGCGACATATAACTGGGAACAATTAAGGTAAGATTTCTCAACAATTTTCAAGCCTTTATGGGAACTAACCTGCCACCATCATTTAATAACCGTTGTCCTCAAGATTGGGGCTATAAATTTACTGGTGGAGCGATTGATAATTTTATTCGGGATTCCGTCTTTGCTCCAATTATCAATATGGTACTGGAGTGCCACCCGAACCAATAGAATGCATGGCAGATAAGCCATTTAAAAAAGATTGTATCCCGACAGAAGAACAGCTAGAAGCTTGGAAAGCTTTTGTTGAAGTTGAAGAACGTCTGGCTAAAGAAAAACAATTTTGCGTACCTTTTGTATCAAACTTCTGTAAAAATTGAGATTGCTAAATCGCGCCAGTTGAATATATTAGAAGATTTTATTTTCCACGCAGGTGTTGAGCTTAATCCTCCGCCAACTGAAGACGAATTAGCTACTGTACTGGGGTTATACCCAATATTTATTAAAAATACTACAGCAACTCTGCGGAATTTACATACTTTGGAAACAGAAAGGGAATCTATTATTAAACTTACCCCTATTGGACAAGAGTTTTATAGCGATCGCTCTGTACCAGAATCTCCAGAAATTAAAACGATTTATGCTGTATCACAACCCTTTAACAATAACCCTAGTTTTAAATCTTCTCCCATCAAAAATGAAGAAATAGACCATCTACCAAACTTGGAAGACTATATATAGCATTTCCAATTGAGATGTGAAACTCAGTTACCAGAGAGAGCGTATAATGTGATTTCAGGTTTTGAGTAAATTAAATGATGACTGAAGCTCAAAAAATAGAACAAAAAATCCAAGAATTAGATGAGTGGATTAAGACTAATCCAGATTCAAGAGAGTTAAAAAGAGCGCTCGCTGTTAAATTAACTTTAAAGGGATGGACTTATCGAGCTATTACCTCAATACTTAATGTGTCCAATAGTTTTATTAGTAAATGGAAAAGCCAATTTGAGCAACGAGGGATAGCCGGGTTAAAACTCTCATATAAAGGAGCCAAAAGCTACTTAACCCAGGAACAGAAACCAAAGGTATTTTCCTGGCTTGAGCGACAAGAATACTGGGATTTATCAGAATTAGAATGCTATTTGATTGACCAATTTGATGTGGTGTTTAAATCCTCAACAAGCTCTTATGATTTGCTAAAAGAAGCCAAAATTAGTTGGCAAAAAGCTCAGCCCAAAAATCCTCTCCAAGAGCCCGATCTAGTAAAAAAAAAGAATCAAGAGATTAACAAGATTCTGGAAGAATTATCACCGGACATCAAAGCGGGAAAAGTCGCTGTAGATACAATTGATGAAGTTCACTTGCTAGAAGGAGACTTAATTAGCCATCTTTGGGGAAAGGCAAAAGAAAGACTAAAACTGCCAATTTTTAAGCAAAAAAATCGTCAAATCTATTATGGAGCCTTAGACTTAGTCAATTCTAAACTTATTACGGAAGAAGATCGGCAAGGTAATGGAGATTGTACTGTCGATTTTCTCAAAAAGCTGCTCAAAAAGAATTTAGGCAAAAGAATTATCATCTTCTGGGATGGAGCCTCTTATCATAGAGGAGAAATAATGCAAAAATTTTTAGCAGAAATTAATGGGGAATTGGCACCAGATAAATGGAAAATAAATTGTCATTTATTGGCTCCTTATGCCCCGGAAGAAAATCCGATTGAAGCTATCTGGTTATCCTTAAAAAATCTCCTAAGAAGATGCTATCGTTTCTGTAAGAAATTCAGGCTCATGAAGAAGCTATTTAATCTTTTAGTTGAATTGAAACTCTTCAAGAGTCCTAATCTTCAAAAGTATGATGCTTTTTCCTGTCTCATTTGAAAATGCTATAGAACAATTACAACAATATCAAAAGTGTTTCTAGCTTATCACTTTCAGAATTACGAGAACTACTAATTCAAAATTCAGATTTAGAGTTTCACTCTCCTGAAAATGGAATTAGTTACTTTTTTTAATGTAGAAAATAGCACCGAAACCCTTTGGAAATCTCTGTCCTTAATCGTTATCTTTGATGTCTTAGAAAATGAAATAAAAAGTCAAGCCAGAAAAGGAAGAAAAGTTTTAGAAGATGTTTCTATTTGGTTAAACAATTCATTATTTGTGGGGAGCATTAGGGATGGAAGAAATGGCATTAACCCAGATAAAAGAAACTGACTGGCAAGAACTAGAACCTGTATGGATTTTGATAAAAAAACAAGGGATAAGAGCGCAGAAAATTCTACCTAATTAAGTTTGTTTTCAAAAAGCAAAAAATTTAGAACAATTAATTAAATTAGAAAGTTAGCCAAGTTAGTAAAATTAGATAGCAATTTTTTCAGTGACAAATTGTCTCGAAGCATGAACTAGAGGCAAAAGAGGTCCGGTCTGTTCCGTTCCATTTACGCCGAGATCGCTGTGACACAAAAAAACTTTCTCTTCTACTCTACCCAATAAATCTCTCAGAATACGCTGCAAACGCTGGCGATCCATTTCATAGTCATCTTCTGGCATCCAAGTACGTCCCGACCATTCTTTGAGAAATAGAGGTGCAGCTAACAGAGTAGCCGCACCCCCTTTATTCCAGAGAGGAGAGGAGGCATCGAGCCAAAATTGCCAGCGATGGGAGGAACGCAGGGAACGATATTGGAAGATAGTAGCAAGAACTACAGCATCGTGATTGCCCTCAAAAGAGCGAACGGGACGAGGATTGGCAGTAATCGTCCCGCGACGCAATAGTTGGATAAGTTGAGCGACAGTAGCAGTTTGAGTTTGGAAACTGGGTTCATTTTGGCGCAATCTACGGTCTACTTCCCAAAAATGTTGGACGGTTTCCATTAATTCCCGCAAGGCTGCTAATAGATCGTAGGGAAGATGATTACTGTTTCCTAAAAAATGGGCGATCGCCCGGTCGAGTAACGAGATCGGAGAAAGAAAACCCTGCTGTTGCTGTTGGGATTTAGTTTGTTCAATCCATTGAGCGATCGCCCCATAGGCAGCCGTTGCCTTATGTCCCAATCGATCCCAGCGGGCAAAAGATTCTACAGATAATAGATAAGGCTGTTCGGGATCGACACGATAACAGTAATCTGCTAATAAACCCGCACGGACGGGGTCGATAGCTGGAACTAATCGTCCTTCTACCGATCGGCTGCTCAACATTACTAACATTTCTGCAATGGAGTCTCGGTCTACCAATCGTCCCAAACCCGGATAAACTAGTGCCAAAAGCGTTAGTAGAGCGCGGATTGTAGGGGAACTAATGAGAGGACGCTGTTCGTTGAGGGGGTCGACGGCTATGCCACTAGCGGAGAGCATTTCTATTAGACTGTAGCGGGCAATTTCATCTAAACCAGGAGCGATAATCGCAATTTCTGCGGGTTCGATCTCTCCTTTATTAACCGCTTGAATAATTATGGCTGCGGTTTTGCGAAGTAATTCAGCGCGAGAGATCGTTTGAATCGATTCCATCGAGTTGGGGAGAGGAACCAAAAAAGGTGTTGCCGTTACTAACTCGATTGCTAAATTAGCTAATTCCGTCCCGATAGTCCTTGCTATTGGTGGAGATAACTCTTCTAACCGACAGCGAGATGCCAAACCAGCTAGATAATTGGGGTCAGCGTTTAAACCCAAGCGGATTTTGCCATCGGGGTTATAAGTAAAGACGGCAAATGCCCCGCGATCGAGCAAAAAGTCAAATATTTCTCTGGCGATCGCCGGGTAATCGTCCACATCATCGGCAAAGATAGCCTGGTAACGACGAGTTAAATGCTGCTGATAGGTTGAATCGGGCAGTAAATAACGCCAATAAAGTTCGTAAATTATCCCATAAGTAAGCAAGCCCCTCTCCAAACACCATTGTCGCCATTGAAGGAGTAATTTTGCCATTCTCTGCCATAGTTGTTCATTTCGGGCAACAGTATTAAGAGAACTTTTTTCTTCCCGAGAAAGCCAACCCTCTTCTAAAATAAGAGGGATATCTTCTGCCTCAGTGCCACTCGCCCCTGCTAACTGTAATAAGTCTAAAGCTTGACGCACTAGGCGATATTCACCAACGGTTTGACTCAACTCTTCCCAGTCTGACTGAGTGCGCCATAATTTGGTTGCCAATTCTTGCTCGGTTTCTGGACGCAACCGTAGCGGAAATTGAGCTTTGAGGTTTAATCGCTCGAAGAGAATGGGCCAAAAAAGCATTACTTCGTCAGTGACAAATCCAACCGGGGTTTTACAGATAACCGGATAACTTCCCTCCACTGCTACCGCCAAGCGATCGCCTAACTCATATCGATTATGATTATTTGCCGCCAACACTAAAATGGCTGAAGCTAGTTTATCTGAGGGATTTTGCTGGCGCGGTGCGGCAGCACTCGCTACGCGAGATCGCTTTTGATATCTGCTGAGTCTTTGCCCTACCCATTGACGAAACTCCGCCACCAAACGGGCTGTTTTCCCGCTACGAGTGGTTCCGTTAATCCAAAGTGACATAATTGACACTCTTGTCTGTTCAAGCAGTTTGCTAACATAACACCTATCACTGAGTATGATAGTGGGTAAAGGTCTGCTCGATCGCAAAGCTGCCCCTATCCTTATATTTATGCCCTTGAAACAGATGTAAATGAAACTGCAAAAACTTATTAGTGGTGGAAGAAGGTGGCTATCTAGCACCCCAGAAAGAGCATTAGATGCAGCTTATAGTGCGGCAATAAAAATTAAAGCCATTGAAGACGATTATTTTCAGGGTCAGAAAGTAGCTGCTGAATCTAGCGATTATTCTGATAGCGCTATCGCTTTTTTTCGGACTGATGTTGACAATTATCTCAAGAAGATTAGGCTAAGGCTGGCAGAATTTAGAATTAGTCGAGCTTTCTCAATTTTCTCTGACACTCCAGCTAGTTTCTCTCAACCTCACCCAATCGAAGATGAGACTAGCCAATACAGTCAAAATCTATCCATTGTCGAAAAACTTAACTTTATCGACCGGGTTATTTCTAAATATAAGAACGAACCTAAGAATTCTCTCACAGTTCGCTCCGACTCTGGTGAACCTCGATTAAAAGAGAAAGAAATATCACTACAAAAAAAAGATTTTACTGCCCCAAAAAATAGCAAAGGAACTCCCATAGAAACTATCTCTGATAAAACCAGCGTTTTGCCCCGCTCTATTATGCGTACGTTTAATCGCATTCGACAAGAGATAGACCCTCAATCGCAAGATTCAGAAGAAAAAGTCTTAAAAAAATTCCGTCAATCTCGTAATAAGACAGCTATTTCCATTAGATTTTTGCTCATACTAATTATTGTTCCTTTATTTACTCATCAATTTTCCAAAACTTTCCTGATCTCTCCTCTAGTCGAACGTTATTTTATCAATCATGAACAAATTATATTTATTAATAGAAACCTAGAAGAAGAAGCATTTATCGAATTGCATCGGCATGAAGAACACCTTCATTTTCAAAGTTTAGTTGGTTTAGCTCCACCTTTATCTCCCAAAGAAGTAGAACAAGAATTACAACAAAAGGCGGAAGAATTAGCCGAAGAATACCGATATAGAGGTATTGATGCAATTAGTAATATTTTTGCCGATATTTTTTCTCTCTTGGCTTTTAGTCTTATTATTTTGACTAGCAAAAAAGAGATTATGATTGTTAAATCATTCCTTGATGAAGTCGTTTATGGTCTTAGTGATTCAGCTAAAGCTTTTTTAATTATTCTGGTAACAGATATGTTTGTAGGGTATCACTCTCCTCATGGTTGGGAAGTGATTTTAGAAAGCATTTCTCGCCATTTAGGTTTACCAGAGAATCGCGATTTTAATTTCTTATTTATCGCCACCTTTCCTGTTATTTTAGATACGGTATTAAAGTATTGGATTTTTCGCTACCTCAATCGAATTTCTCCTTCTTCGGTTGCCACCTATAAAAATATGAATGAGTAGCTCAACACCAACAAGACAAAAACAAGATTAATAAATTGTTTATTTAAACCATATTTCCCAATAAAGAGCTATTTTAGAAATATAAAGTTAGGATTTTTCCTGTAATTTATGACTCCCCACGATCTATTAACTTTAGCTATTCTTCTGAGTCCAGGAATGTTGCTCTCTATTCTAATTATGTTTACTTTCGCCAAGGGAGGCTAAGCAATTCAAAATTCAAAAGCCAATCGCCTAAGCGTTTCATCGATAATAGTAGCTTTATTTCCGCTGTGATGTACAGTAGAGCGTCAAGGTTGATTTGAGGAATATATTTTAATCTACGTCTTTCCAGGCTTCCCCTGCTTCTCTCAACTCATCAATTCAAAGTTGACATAAGTAAGTCGGTGGGAATAAACCAAACTATGTTACGAAACATAAACACGCTTGAAATCTTTACCAATGACAAAGAACAAATGACGATCTTCGCCAGTTAGCTTTATTTGTGTCGACTTACTTAACACTAATACCAGCAGGGGAGACGAGCTAATATCGAGCAAACTAACCCATGCCAACTCAGTGACGGCAAGAGTTAGCTAAAATTAAAATATTGCTTAAGTATCTACTATTATTGCCCTGGTTCTTCTAATTCTTGCGACGAGTCCGTCTGGGATTGCCGCTCTAAAGAATCAGCTCTAGATAAAATTTCTTCTAAATCCATTCTCTGTTCCATTTGGCAAAGGAAATAGCCCGTCATCATGGCTGAAGCCAACATATTAGCTAGGTTTTCCCTGTCTGTAGTAACTTTAATATTGAAATCTCCAGCAGGTAACATGCCTACTAGTCCTTGAACATTCTGAGAAATAATTTGCTTAATTTCCGGACTAGCAGATTGAGCAACTTTAGCTAAAATTTCCGGATGTTGCTGACGCAAGTATTCCATCAATTCGTTGCCTTGCTGCTCTTGTGATTCGCAGTTGAAGAAATCGGGATCGAAGATCATTATTAATCCAAAAGTTGGACGTACATAATAACTACTTTGACATAGTTTACAGTGTAACCGCTAGTTAATCACAAACAATCGACCGCCCAACCCTGCTACAGGTCATTCTTCATTATTTTGTTCGTTGCTGCGTGAGTCTACGGCAATTTTGGCAGCGCTACTCCGTCTGACAACGGCTTCACCTGCCCGCACTTCTTCGATTTCAAAGTATTGATGAAATTTCTCAGTTACTTCTAACCAATAGGAACGTCCATCAGTTTGGGGACGTTTACGGATAAATCCTATTTGCACTAGTTCGGCTACTTGTTGATAAGCACTGCTTCCCCGTAACTCGATTAGATTAGTTTGCAAAATTGGATTTTTTAGGGCGATCGCTGCCAGTGTCCGCAAAGTTCCCGTACTAATTTCAGCAGGAACTAATTGTTCCACCAAACTTTCATAGCTAGTTTTTAATTGTAAACTATAACCTGTTGGGGTTTCGACAATTTCCAGAGCACTATCTCGGTGAGCGTAGTCGTTCATTAGCTCGATTAGTGCATCTTCAGCCAAAGTGCGAGCCTGCGTAGCAGGTGCTGCCGCACCGTAATCGAGGTAAGTGGCAATTTCTTCTAAAGAAAGGGGTTGTCCTTTGATATATAAAATAGCCTCGATCTGAGTTGCCAATCTCAAGGTTCTATCCCTAGCAATAGTGATTCTACCTAAAAAACTAATTTTTGAACTTTGTAGGAACGTAGCCTGCTAAGTTCCTACTTTGAACTGTCAGGCAAAAGTGGAAAAAAGTGTCCTACCGGACCATTCCCCGCACCAATATCTAAAGCATACTTTAATGCATTAGTAACGTAATTTTTTGCTTCTCGTACTGCTACCCACAAGTCTTTCCCTAATGCGAGATTAGCAGCGATCGCCGCAGAGAGCGTACAACCAGTCCCGTGAGTATTTTTAGTATTTACTACCGTTGCAGTCAATATTTTCCACTCGTTTCCGTCAAACCAAACATCAACTCCTTTGAGAGTTCCTGGCATATTTCCCCCTTTAACCAATACTGTTGCTGCTCCCAGTTGATGAATTTTCGCCGCCGCTTGCTTCATCTGTTCGATAGTATTAATCTCTAGTCTGCTTAATAACTGAGCTTCATAACGATTAGGAGTAACTATAGTCGCTTTAGATATTAAAATATTTGCCAAACTAGCAACGGCGCGATCGTCAATTAACTGCGCTCCCGTTCGCGACACCATTACGGGATCGACTACTAGAGGTTTTAAGTTCCATTTTTCTATTTGTTCTGCTACCGCAATAATAATTTCCTCATTTAGCAGCATGCCCGTCTTAATCGCTCTAACTTTTAGATCGCTGGCTACTGCTTCGATTTGCGCCACCACTATCGGAACGCTCATCGCCTCTACTCCCATCACTCCAACGGTATTTTGTGCCGTTACACAAGTAAGCACGCTAGCACCGTGAACGCAGTGAAAGGCAAAAGTACGCAAATCCGCTTGGATTCCTGCACCTCCACCACTATCAGAACCAGCAATAGTCAGAGCAACATCGGTCATTTTTCCAAGCGCGATGCCTTCCTGGTTAACTATTTGGAAAACGCCGCCGTTGTAGAAAATCAGGAATATCCAAGCGACTGTTATTTTTATTTACTGGAGTAGGACTAGTGGGTACGTTAGAGAGAGGCAAATCTGTTGGTCTATCTGTTTCCGTGCTAATTGTCGGTTGCGTATCTGCGGCAAAACCAGTAGCAATGACAGTAATTCTTACTTCTCCTTGCATTCTTTCATCGATTACTGCGCCGAAAATAATATTGGCATCTTCTTGGTCGACTTCCTCATAAATACTATCGGCAGCGGCATTAACTTCATGGAGAGTCAGGTCGAGACCGCCAGTAATATTAATCACTACTCCTTTTGCACCCCTGATCGAAGTTTCTAACAAAGGCGAAGAAACGGCTGCTATAGCTGCTTCGCGCGCGCGGGATTTACCCGAAGCCACGCCAATACCCATCAGAGCCGAGCCTGCGTCTGCCATGATTGCCCTTACGTCAGCAAAGTCAACGTTAATCAAACCAGGAATGGTAATAATATCGGAAATTCCCTGTACCCCTTGACGCAGAATGTCATCTGCAACAAGAAAAGCCTCTTGCACTGGCGTTTCTGGAGAGATTACAGTTAATAATTGATTGTTGGGAATCACAATCATCGTATCGACTCGAGAGCGAAGTGCCGCAATTCCCTCTTCTGATTGTTTGGTGCGCCGTCTTCCCTCAAAGGTAAAAGGACGAGTTACCACTCCTACCGTCAAGCATCCCATTTCCTTGGCTACTTCAGCGGCAATTGGGGCTGCGCCCGTGCCCGTACCACCTCCCATGCCAGCAGTGATAAAAACTAGATCTGTGTTTTCTAAAGCATGAGCGATTTCATCTCGTGACTCCTCTGCTGCTTTTTGCCCGATTGCCGGATTTCCACCTGCACCTAACCCTCTGGTAATTTTTTGTCCAATTTGTAGTTTTTGAGGAGCGGCAGCTTGGTTGAGAGCTTGAGCATCGGTATTAATTGCCCAAAACTCAATGCCCGCTACATCAGCACGGATCATGCGGTTGACAGCATTACAACCACCGCCCCCGACTCCTATTACTTTAATTTTGGCAATATTACTAGGCACGATTTTGTTACTCCTAGTTTCTTCTCGGGGTATTCCTGTAGGGATGTGGTTGGCTGGTAAAGGTATTCCCGAACCATTAGTTATCTGATTATAACCGCCAGGCATTGATAGCGCGGGGTCATAATTAATTTCATTATTTAGAGGACACTCGAGTCGATTAGAAAAAACCATGGTATAAGAACTTTTGTTTTAGTTTTCTGCTATACCAGTTTAAGTATTAAACTTGTTTAACCTTTGACTTAACTATTATGCTTTACTTACTTAAATACTCCGATAATATTTAAGTTTTTGTAATTATTACACAAATAAATTAAGAATCTTGCTGATATTTGCCTATAGCAGCTACACCAAACCTAATTTTGTCAGGGTATATACTGAATTTTTTTTTTACTTTGTATATTTTTCAATTATACGTAAATCTGGATTTCTCAAGTCAATATATGCAATTTCGCTATTTTTGAGATAGTTGGGTAAGTTTTTTAGTCTTGCTAAGACAATAAATTTATCTTTTAATCTCTCTGTAGGGGAGCCAAAGTAAACCGTTCCTATCTCTGTTTTCAAAATCAAATTAGTTGGCTCTTCCCAGCGTAATTCAAAAATTTTGACGGTCGAATATTGAGTGAGTAAACGATATATTTGGACCCAATAAGAGCGATACTCGCTTTGCCAGTTAGTTACTTTGAGAGTTGGCATGGGAAAGTCTGAATCTAACTGGTAAAAGCTCCCAGGAATCCAGGTACCTTCAGCATCTAAAAAACCTATATTTCCGTCAGAAAAAGCAATTGCTACCGGAACTCTTTCATTGAGAAAAACGATCAGGCTAGGAGGTAAGATTTGTCGGGTAACTTTAGCATTGGCGATCGCGGGAAGTGATTCTAACTTTTGACTTAATTGTTGGCTCGATATTGTCCAGATCGATTGAGGATAAGAAAGAGCAAGAGATGAAAGAACACTATCTTCTGTCACTAAACGAGCGTCTTTTAGGTGGATTTGTTCTCGATCTTTAATTTGCCATTTAGGTAAGGCGGCAACCAAAATTAGGCTACCAGCTATGGCACTGACAAAAAAAGCTCGCCATAAAGAACGTTGTCTTTCCTCTCTATTTTGTCGCTTGAGTCGAGATAGCTTTCTTTTTAACTCTGGGGAAGTAATGTGGATCATTTTGCCGTTGTACTAATCCTCAAATCAAGAATAGATAAAATCACTGTAGGAAAAAATTGCCCATGTTAAATTTAGCTCTATTATTATTTAAGTAGTCTCCCACCGGCATATTTTTTTAGCTTATGGTAACAACAAAACGCGGACTCGTTCTTGGTACTACGGCTGCTGTCCTTTCTACGGTAGCAGTAACGGGAGCAGGAGTTCGTCTTTCACAAAGTCAAGCTTTCTTCCAAGACAGTCCCAAAGAGATAGTTGATGAAGTATGGCAAATTATTAATCACGAGTACGTAGATACAAGCTTTAATCAATTAGATTGGCAAAAAATTCGTAAAGATTATCTCGGACGTTCTTACTCTGGCAAAGAGGATGCTTACAAAGCAATCCGAGAAATGGTAGAGAAGTTAGGCGATCCCTACACTCGCTTTATGGATCCAGAAGAATTCAGAAATATGCAAATAGATACTTCTGGAGAATTAACGGGAGTAGGTATTCAGATTGCTAAAGACGAAGAAACAGACCAACTGATGGTCATCGCTCCTATTGAAGATACCCCTGCTTTTGAGGCAGGAATTTTGGCTAAAGATATCATTACTAAAATTGACGGCAAAAGTACTGAGGGCATGGATGTCAATGAAGCCGTTAAGCTGATTAGAGGTCAGCCAGGAACTACAGTAACCTTAACGATTCAAAGACAGGGACGGCAAGTAGATTATCAACTAGCCAGGGCGCGGATTCAAATTCATCCAGTCAAAGCTCGTACTGAAAATACGTCAATTGGCAAAGTTGGTTATATCCGTCTGAATCAGTTTAGTGCTCAAGCATCGAAAGAAATGCGAGAGGCAATTCAAAATTTAGAAAAAGAGCAAGTTGAAGGCTATGTATTGGATTTGCGTTCCAATCCCGGCGGTCTTCTGTACTCTAGTATTGATATTGCTCGTATGTGGCTCGAGCGAGGAACGATCGTCTCCACTGTAGATCGAGGAGGAGAAAGAGAACGCAGAGCAGCAAATCACAACGCTTTAACGGAAAAACCATTGGTGGTGTTAATAGATGGAGGATCTGCTAGTGCTAGTGAAATCCTCTCTGGGGCACTACAAGACAACGAAAGAGCAGTATTGGTAGGAACTCAAACCTTTGGTAAAGGATTAGTCCAGTCAGTTCGCTCTTTGGGTGATGGTTCTGGGTTAGCGGTAACGATCGCCAAGTATTTGACTCCAAGCGGTCGGGATATTAATAAACATGGAATAGATCCCGATATTGTTATCGAGCTGAGCGAAGCAGAACAGAAAAAATTACAGCAAGACCGTACCTTGATTGGCTCTCAACAAGACCCTCAGTTTGTTAAAGCACTCGAAATTCTGTCTGGGGAAGTAAAAGCTCAACAAGGTTCGGATGCTCGAGCTATGGGTCAGTAGTCAAGAATCAGGAGTCAGAATTTAAGAGTTATGAGTTATTAATTCAAAATTCAAAACTTTTCCGTTTTCTGTATAATCAATAACTGATTTACTGTGGTTGGCATTTACCCGCACGAATCAGTCCGATCTTTTTGGCGATCGCTTCTTGTTGAGAAGTAAAAGGACCCCAAGATTGAGACGCAGATGATGGCGTATCAGCGACAGCAGTAATCTGACAAGTACCGTCTTCTTGCTTGATGATATACCAATGTTGTGAATTATTCATTGTCGGTTTGGAAATTGACTACAGAATCAGCTGTAGGGACGTTCCATGGAACGTCCCTACAGTAGTCAGAATCAATTTTTATTCAAAATCTTTACGACCTGGGTTGCGAGCAGGGTCGCCGGATAAGAAACCAAAGATAAACAAAGCGATAAAGAAAAATACGGTGATATAAACGATAATTTTGAGAGTTAGCATTTTATTGTCTCCTGTGAATCTAAAAGAATTTTAACAATAACCGCGATCGCCTTAGCAGAGGATTATTTTAATTTCTCAATCGTACCTTATAGAGCTAACTTTCTTTATGGGACGAACGATAAAAAGGTTTTTTGACTACCACTGCAGGATAAGTTTTACCGCGAATTTCTACTTCTACTGCTTGTCCTACTTTGCTGAGAGATTTGGGTAGATAGGCAAGGGCAATTGCTTTGCCTAATGTAGGAGAGAATGTACCGCTGGTAACTTCCCCTACCACTTTTCCTGCTGACAGGACTCGATAGCCGTGGCGGGCGATATGTTTTCCTGTCATTTCTAATCCGACTAAGCGGCGTTCTACCCCTTCAGCTTTTTGCTTTTCTAGCACCGAACGTCCCAAGAAATCTCCTTTACGGTCTAAATGTACTAGCCAATTTAAACCTGCTTCTAAGGGAGTAGTGGTTTCATCGATATCCTGTCCGTAAAGAGACATGGCTGCTTCTAGACGCAAAGTATCTCTTGCTCCCAAACCACAGGGCGTTACGCCAGCCTCCAGTAGCGATCTCCACAGTTGTTGTCCTGCTTCTGGCTCTAGCATTACCTCAAATCCATCTTCTCCGGTATAGCCAGTGCGAGCAATAAAAGCTGGATTGCCCTGCAGGTGAATTTGTTGATGGGTAAAAGCACCCATCTGGCTTATGTTTTCCTTGACTAAAGACTGGAGAACTTCAACGGCTTGAGGTCCTTGAACGGCAATTAAGGCTCTTTCTTGAGAAAGGTCTTGTAACTTCACGGAATTATCTTGGAAATGTTTGAGGAACCAAGCTTTGTCCTTTGCTGTAGTTGCCGCATTGACGATCGCCAATCCTTGTTGTTTCCCTGTCGCCGTTTCTCCTTGGTAGTAGAAGATAATATCGTCAATAATTCCGGCTTGGGAATTGAGCAGTACTGTATATTGCGCTTGACCAGATTGTAAGCTATCTAAGTTAGAAGGGACTAAATACTGTAACTGTTCGATTAAATTTTTCCCAGCTAGAGCAAATTTACCCATGTGAGAAATATCGAACATTCCCACTGCATCACGTACGGCATGATGTTCTTGTTTTAAACCAGCATACTGTACTGGCATTTCCCAACCAGAAAAAGGCGTAAATCTAGCATTTTGTGCTAGAGATAGTTCATAAAGAGGAGTACGAAAGAGAAAGGATTGATGAGTTTCCGTTTCAGTCATGTTGATTGCCTTATCAAAGAGTAATCCCTAATTTCCAATAAACATAACAAAGAAACGGAAACTATCGCTTCTAACCTTTATCAAATCGGGAGACAAGTAGACGGGGAGACGAAGAGAAGTTTTGATAAACCTTCTGCCTTCGATTGACTCCTGTTCAATTAGTCAGTTTTTCTTTTCCTCTTTAGCTTTGGCAAAACGTTCTTCTGCCGTTGCCATAACTTCATCTAGTTTTTCTACTATTTCTCCCGGATACTCTTCGAGGATTTTGGTAGAAAGAGAGAGGCGATTTCTATATTCATCCACTTCGGCGATCGCTACTTTAATTTCTTGTCCTATTTTAAACAGAGTATTTAAAGAGTGAATCTGTCCATTGCTCACTTCTTTGATATGCAGTAAACCCGTCACGCCACCGAGATCGACAAAGACACCATAGGGCTTAATACTGACGATCTTGCCTTGCCTGAGCATTCCTTCTTCAAATTTGGTCATGGCTGCGGCACGAATAGCATCTCGTTGGGAGAGAACTAACTTGTTATTGTCTGGATTGACTTCTAGGAAAGTAGCGGTCAGGAGTTGACCTATAAGAGAATCGAGGTCTTCTTTTTCTTGCAAGTGCGATCGCGGAATAAATGCTCGCAATCCTTCTACTTCGCCGATGACACCGCCTTTATTAAACCCCGTAACGCGCATTTGTGCCGAACTACCGTTTTCAGCAAGTTCGGCTACTTTATCCCAAGCTTGGTTCATCTCTAGTTGACGACGAGAAAGAGTAACCTGACCTTCGTCATTTTGTTCTCGAATAATTAGAAACTCTAGTTCTTCGTTGAGGGGAAGAATGGCAGCTAGATTATCTACCTGTCCTAAAGCTGCTTCTCTAGCGGGAACAAAGCCAGGAGATTTACCCCCAATATCCACATAAGCTCCCTCCGAATCGACTTGGACAACTTTTCCTCGTATTGTCTGCCCTTTAGCAAATTTATAATCATATTGTTCGAGGGCTTTAGCAAAATCATCCATGGAAAAGGAAGCAGAGGATTCTTGGGAGAAAACTGAATTAGAGTTCATGATGTTTGGACAGTAAAAAGTAAAAAGATAAAAAGCAAAAACTTTTTTAATTTTTATTTTAATTTCTAAAGTTTTTGGCTAAACAAGTCTAGCACTTTTTTCCAGGCATCCTTGGCTGCATCGGGATTGTAACTATTTCTTTGGTCGCACATAAATCCATGGTTGGCTCCTTCATAACGAAAAATTTTATGAGAAATATGATGTTTTTGAAGTTCGGCTTCAATTTCATCTACTTGTTCGTTAGGAATTAGAGGATCTGCCGTACCAAAGAAACAATAAATCGTTCCTTTAATATCTTTCGTGCGAGTAATGGTCGGTTCGCCGCCACCGGGACAAGAATTAGTAACTCCCGCACCGTAAAAAGAAGCAGTTGCTTTAATTTCGTCGAGAGTAGCTGCCAGATAGACGACATGACCGCCGAAACAAAAACCAATAATGCCGACTCCACTTTTTTTTACTTGAGGTAAGTTGTAGAGGTAATTAATTGTAGCTTGAATATCGCTGAGGAGTTCTTCGGCTTTGGTTTGGTTTTTATATTTTCTGCCAAGTTCTAAGTCTGCTTCGGTGTAGCCAACTTCAAAACCTGGTGCTTGACGTTGATAAATAGCTGGGGCGATGGATACGTAACCTTCTTTGGCTAATCTTTCGGTAATCTCCCGAATGTGGGAATTAACGCCAAAAACTTCTTGGATAACCACAATGCCGGGAAAAGTCCCTTCTTCTGAGGGAGTAGCCAGATAAGCATCGATTGCTAAATCGCCGTTGATAACTTGAACTTTCTCTGTCGAAATTGCCGATACCGTCATTAGTCTTTTTAGTCCCTTCGCTGCTGTGTAAATTGTAAAGGGATTGAGAAGTAAAACAAGCTTTTACGTTTACAAAAATAAAGGCGATCGCCAAGTAGGGACGTTCCATAGAACGTCCCTACAGGCTCCTGCTATATTATGAATCTAGGCAACAGCAGCCATTGTAGTTGGCATGGGGGGTTTTACATTTTTGCCCACGCGTGCTCGATAGAGATCCCCAACCCGTTGTTCTAGCAGGGATAGATTTTTTTCAATATCCGTCAAAATCGCTACTGTTAGGGGATCGGTTAGTTGACCGCAGAGATGGTACGAATCAACAACACCAGTTTGAAGATTACCCAAAGCTCGACGTAAGATATCCATATTATCACTAGATTCTATCCAGCTTTGTAGAGTAGCGATCGCTGCCCCACCAGCTTCCTGCCACGTCACCCCTTCCTCAAAGGCAGTCAGACGAGTTTCAAGTCTTTTAATATGTTGTCGTTTGAGGATGCACACTTCTTCAAGCATCGTGCGAATCTCTGGATCGGAAGCTTTATCTACATAAAGTTCAAAAGCTTTTAAAGTATAGGATTCGCCGGCGATCGCAGTATTGATAGCATTAACAATCTCATCGCGGCTAGAACCTCCCCAAGCTTCACCAAGTCTCCACCATTCATAAGTGCTGTCGCTTCTATCTGGCAGTACGGTATTTTCAATATTTAGGTGAAGGCGAGTCAGAATTGTAGTTGTAAATACCGGTAAATCCCCTGGTTGACGAGACGTAATTAAATTAGTCTCGACTACTACAGGTTCATCGATATAGTTTGCTCCTGCGTTTTGGATATCTTTGCGAATAGCTTGAAAGCCGGTAGCTTGCTTGTCTCGAAGTCGATCTGCTTCGATTAATACTTGTGGTCCGTGACAAACGGCAGCAACTAATTTACCTTCATCTATAGCATCTGTTACCAAGCGTACTGCATTGGGATTAGCTCTAATTTTGTCAGGGGCATTCCCACCTGGAATAATTATGGCATCAAAGTCTTCGGCACGAACTTCTGTAGCAGTAGCAGTAGGTTTTATCGTGACTATTCCCCGCTTACCTTTGTACTCGTCATTCATCCGCGAACCGAGAATAGAAATCTCTGCCCCTGCTTGCTGTAAAGCCGTGTAAGGAATTTGAAATTCTGAATCCTCAAAATTATTTTCAATGAGAATGGCAACTCGTGTTTTTTGTCGGTCGTTGGTAGATACCATAAATAATACCTCCTGTTTATTTAATGCAGCTATTGCACTTTTTGCTTTTTTTGTTATTGATAATACTGAGGGATTGTTACAGTATTGCCTTTAGAGTCTGCGTAGAAGTATTTTAAGCCAACATCAATACCGAGACAGTCTTGAGTAGGTTCGGGTTGTTTAACATATTCTCTAATGTCAATATTGATAGAGAACTGGCAATAATAACCATCAGCCCGACGCACGATCTTAACTCTTTTAATTTGGTCTAGAGGATAAAAATTTAAGTCCCGACCGCCTTTTAAGGTTAAAGTGCCTATTCCTTTTTTATCAGTGAAAGTTATTTTCTTTTTGTTATCTGATAGCTTCCAACCGGAGTGTTTAAACTCAACAGAACGGCAGTTCTTTATGAATTTAGGAAAACCTTTTTTACCTTTAATCGCCGCATTCGGCACTTTTTTCTTACAGTTGTCATAAAATCTAGCAATACTTGACCAAGCCCATTCACCAGCTTGTTGACAGGCTGTAGAATTCAAAGCTTCAACATACTTAAACTCTTTACGTAGCTTAGTGGTATAAGCATAGATTTCTTTCTTGCCGATGCCTTGAGAATCCATCCATAGGTTAATACATTTGTTTCTGACAAATTGAACGGTGCGAATAGCCTCGTCTATCGCCTGAAACTGATGTTTATGTCCTTTAAGTTTGAATTCTAAAGCGCTCATTTTACGCTCTCGACCTCTAGATAAAATTCTAACCTAAGGCGAATAAATCTGCCGACCTGGCTCGAATCGAATTCGAGCCAGCAAGCGGCAGCGCATTCCGCGTCGCTGCCTAGTTTTCATCTCCGAGATAAATCTACGGAGCTTTCAACTTCGCAGTTTCTCAGGGTAAGAAATTGCCAAAGATGTAGGAGAATTATTAGAGTTTTTCTTGTGTGCGGTCTTCTAGTCTTCGACGCACTCTGTGTACGCAGGCGCGCAGCGACCGCCCGAGATCTCGTCTGAAAGCCCCTATATTAGCGATAATCTTCATTTTTTTCTGAAAAGATAAATTTGTTTTATCTTTATTGTTTTAAAATTGTCTCTTTCAAGCAATCTTCATTACTAAAATATATAATTTTAAATTTATTTATTGCCAAAATTTGAGCAAAAAAGGAGAGATACTTGGCAGCATTAGTTTCTTTACTGATTGGATCTCGCGAATGCGAGTGCTGCCGTACCGCCTTTTCCCTAATAATTACCTGCATGGCAACCGAAGCTTTGCTATTAACTGGTTTATCGCGACAGTTATTTCTTCTGCAGAATTAGATTCTCCTCGTGTCGATAGTTCTGGTGAAAAAGCTCATCAACAAGCGATCGCACTACAACGAAAATTAATGAAAGAGCAATACCGACAGAATTTCTTTTCTGAAGCTAATAAAATTATTTATTTTTGAGGATTTTAATTAAATGGAGGTATATATAGAGAGCAAGCCTGCCATTTACCTTGAACGTCTACACCAAGTTTTTGACATTCACCAAATCCTTTGCCTATTAATTGATAATTGCGACAGTATATACAAACACGTTTTTCTCCGTTATTATTCTTCATCGTTTTCTTTGGTTTTATATAAATGAAGGATTTTAAAAAAAATATTTAAATCTTTGGTGTCATTAATATACAGGAGAATATTTTTGGGGTGTATCTATCTCAAGACATAAAAGGTTTAACGCTATCTACTGCTTTTTTGCGAGATTTGTACCCCATACTTTTTAACTAAAAGAAAACATTGATTCTTCGAGCGAGGCGATCCCTGACTAAATGAAGCGATGAATACCTATTGAACCGTGCTTAAAGCAGATAGATTAATCAGGCTAAATAGAGCAACCTATTTGAGTGTGAACTAAGGGTGGCGATGAGGTGCTAGGTATTAAGTGATTTCAATTCTGGATAGTAGGTGATGGATCTGCAAGATCTGATGAGAGAAAGACTGTTTTTAGCCACTAGTAACTAGTTAACCAGCACTTTTGAAGTAAGTTCGTTAAAAAAAATTTGAGGTTGGTTAAGGAGAAAAGGATAATTTCCTCGTTTTTTCAACCCTTTCCTTCTAGTTTTTCATGTTCTACACAACTCGTCGAACTGACGTTTTTACAGCCGAGCGAATCGTTACGGATTCCCATACGCTATGATCGGTAGTAGTTGAGCAAGAAAAAATTGGTTTATAACAGAAATTAAGCAATTCGATCTATGGAAACAAGGTCTCTATTTTGAAAGATGTTTTACTTTATTTTTTTCATATAAGCTTAGCTTTATAGTTAAAAAAGTAGAGGGAAAATATATCTACAGAAAATATTAATTAATACCAATAACCCATTCCCCATTGATATGAATTGATAGTTGTTTTCCCTTTTTTCTATAATTAATCAAAATGACTCACGAAAATTTTATGCGTGCGGGATTAACTGAGGCACAAAAAGGAGATTTGCCTTACAGTGCTATTTTAGTTAAAGATAATCAAATTATTGTCCGAGGATTTAATACAGCCCAAACCGATAATGATGTCTCTGCCCATGCGGAAATAAATGTTTTGCGGAGTTTTACTAAACAAAAAAAGAATTATTCTCTTGATGTATTCAAAGAATATACCTTGTATACTACTTGCGAACCCTGTCCCATGTGCGCGGCAGCTTGTGTCTGGGCAGGAGTCTCTGAAATTGTCTTTGGGGCTTCTATAGAGCAATTAATCGCCATCGGCTCAGAACAAATCGATTTATCCTGCGAAGCATTAGTCGCCAAGGAATTTCAAGATATCAAGATAACTAAAGGGATTCTCGCTCAAGAGTGCTTAGAATTATTTAAGAAGTAAATGTTTGCTCTAACACAAAACACTTCCCGTCAAAGAGAAATAGTCGAAGTCGTTTTTCGCAACGGTTGGGACTATATGCGAGGACTACTTACTCGCGGTAAAGCTGAAGAACCTCGCTTGCCCTCTCCTGCCGTTCTGCGCAATATATTGATTGAATTGGGTCCGGTTTACGTTAAGCTGGGTCAACTGCTGTCCACTCGTCCCGATCTCTTGCCAGGAAGGTATGTAGAGGCGCTGACCGATTTGCAAGCACGAGTACCTCCCGTTCCTTGGACTGGGAGAGTAGAAAACCAAATTCAGCAAGAAATAGGACGACCTTTAGAAGAGGTTTTTGCCAGCATCGATCGAGAAGCGATCGCGGCTGGTTCAATTGCTCAGGTTCATCGCGCTAGTCTTAAAGATGGGCAACAAGTAGCTCTTAAAGTACAACGTCCTGGCATTGAAGTAGTAGTAGCCCAGGATATTGCCCTGCTCAAAAGTTTGGCAGAGTTGGTTTCTATGACCGATTTTGGCAAGGACTTCGATATTGTTGCTCTTGCCGAAGAGTTTACTAATGCTCTCAAAGCCGAACTAGACTTTACTATCGAAGCTGACTATACCGATCAATTGCGTCGCAATCTATCTAGCAGCAAGTGGTTCGATCCTCAACAAATAGCGATTCCGAAAGTTTATTGGGGTTTGACTACTCCCAAACTATTAACTCTTGAATGGTTAGATGGTACTCCTATCCTCGAAGCCAAATTACCTGAAAAAAAAGATGGAAAAGACCTAGCTACCCAACGCAGAGAGATTACTACTTTAGTCTGTCGTGCCTTCTTTCAGCAACTCTATATTGATGGCTTTTTCCACGCCGATCCCCATCCAGGCAATATTTTTTATCTTTCAGATGGTAGAGTTGCCCTCTTAGACTGCGGCATGATCGGACGGTTAGACCCTCGAACCCAGCAAATTTTAACAGAAATGTTACTGGCGATCGTCGATCTCGATGCTCCCCGATGCACTCAACTGACGATTGAATTGGCAGAGGCAGGTCAACCAGTTAGTTTAAACCGCCTGACCAATGACTACGATCGCATCTTGCGCAAATATTATAATCTCAGTATTTCGCAAATTAATTTTAGCGAGGTTTTCTACGAAGTCTTGGAAGTATCGCGGAACAATAAAATACGCTTGCCTGGTAACATGGGTTTATATGCCAAAACTCTAGCCAACCTAGAAGGATTAGCTCGCGGGTTCGATCCGCAAGTTAATCTCCTCGATGAAATTAAACCCTTGATGGTCGATTTATTTCGCCGTCAACTGTTAGGGGTGAATCCCGTCGAAACCATGCTGCGTACGGCACTCGACCTCAAAAGTTTATCATTGCGATCGCCCCGTCTCATCGAGTTATTCTTGGACAGATTAACATCAGAAACTTTGAAATGGAATCTTCAGATACCGGAACTCGCATCTTTACGTCGGAGTCTGGATGATTCTGCCAATCGTCTTTCTTTTAGTATTATTGTCGGTTCCTTAATTATGGGCGCGGCTATTATTTCAGGTAGTCCGCAGACTGCCCAAATATCTTTAGTAAGCAATATTTTGTTTGCTACCGCTAGTTTCTTGGGTATCTGGTTAATTGTCAGTATTTTGCGATCGGGAGACCTTAAATAAAAGTCAAAAATTATTATCTTGGTTTCCTATTACTTATTTAGGTATTGGTTTAATTTTCAAACAAAATTTCTTCTTCTAATTTTTGCCAGCGAGTATCTGCATCGATAACGGTTGCATCAACTTCTGGGTTTATTTGATTAGGAGAGGTAAAGGTATTGAATATACTCCAGCTTAGAAAAAAACCAAATAAAATAGTTAAGCCTATGCCTAAATTCTCCGATGTAGAATTATTGAAGAGCTTCTTAAAGCGATTACTATTATTAACTTGATGAACTCCAAGCAGATTCTGCTGTCTTGCGCCCGATTGTCTTGGGCTTTCTTCTTTTAATCTTACCCGATCCAAGTTATATTTCAGTTGTTGAAATTCAGCATCATAAGTACTTGTTATTTTATTTTGAACTCTTTCTCGTAGGGCTTCAAGAATTTCTTTTAAAGCAATCAGATTGTTTATTTTTTCTTCTAGAAACACTAAACGAGGAAGTTCTGCTTCTAAATTTTTAATTAAAGTTTGCATTTCTAACTGCCTTACTCGATCGCTGTTTATTTTTTCTGCTCTACTGACTCCATGCCGTAAACTTTTAGTAGATTGGTTACTATTTCGATCGAGTTCTTTTAGCTGCTGTCTCAAAATTTTTAAATTATCGGGTAAGTCACCGAGATTTTCCTGGATTTTATCCATCTGTTCGAGTACAGGAAGCCAATGTTCTAAAATAATAGTGATGCCTGCTAGATCTTGCCGTAAGTTAATCTTATCTATCCCATTCATTTTAAGCTTAATCCACTTGATGCGAAATAAATTTGTTTAATTCCTGTTTGTTTCTCTTAAACATATCAATAATTTAAATTAATATTCTTCTATCGAAGGTAAGAGTAAGAGCGATACCTTCGGTTATAAGGGAAAGGTTAAAAATGGTTTCTTTAAATTAATTATTAAAAAAAACAATAGCTCCAAAATTTATAAATTGGAGCTATCTTTAATATTTATTGCTTTCAAAACACCAGGAAAAGCTAGTTAGAGAAATACTCGCTCTAGCTTTTAATTATTGATTTAGTAACTTTTAATTTCTTAAACAAGACCTTGTCCTTTCCGTCCTTCTCCTCCTGGTTCATTAACTTCTTCTAATTCCTCTGCTCGTTCAGCTTTTAGTTCTTCTTCTTTTTCTCGCAAATCTCCCGGCTCTTCTACATACATCTCTGGTTCGATAGCATAATTATTCATCAAACCTTCTTTATCTACAGTGTAGCCGGCTGTAGTATCTATATCGCCTTCTTTTTCGGGCAGTTTCTCAAAATCTTCACCCTCTCTATCTTCTCGCGCTGCTGTTTCTGCAGGTTTGATATGAGGATCGTACTGATCGCTGAAGTTAGCTTTTTCTGCTTCTTTAGTCATTTTAATTACCTCAAATTAATAACTTTAAATTAATTGGACGAGCTAATCTACTACTTATCGATTTTTGGTACGATATCTGGACGTTCTTTATCTTCCCAGCCTACAGGACGCTTAGAGTTATACCAAGCGATCGAACCAATGGTAGCGGCAGCTATGAAACCAACTACCAAAGCAATGGTTGCTGCATAAGGAAAATGAGGTTGGTTGGTAGCAACTTCTAATAGCAAATTCATTTTTATGTTCTCCTTTAAATCTGCATTAGTGGTACTTCAGCCTAGCTATTATATTACCAGCTTGACAACTTTCTTTTTATAGATTAAATATCTATCTCAAGATAGATGTATTATTTGTCTTATTTTAAAAAATGGACAAATTCTATTTATCTATTTTTTAAAAGATGGATAGACAATGACATAAATGGAGTAGAATATTTTTCTTGACAACCCTAATTGCCAGAAATACATAGTCTCAAAACAATTATTTTCACTATGCTAGCTTTGAGAAAATAATAGATAATGGCAACTAAAAACACTACTCTCAATTAAGCTGCACAAACTGCAAACAAATTTAGAGGCTAAAGATATATCTATAGCTATGTTAGTATTTTAAGCTCTAAGCTTTTTAAAATAAATCAACTCAATGTTAGATTGTTTTGGCTAAATAACTACATCTTCTGATGGATACAAACAAATAAATTAGATCGTATCTTACATTTTAAGTAATAATAGCGATTGTCTAGTTTGAAAAGTTGGGATAATAAACACTGTAAATAAAACAAATACTCACTTGCAACCCAAAGGTTTAAAGAATATTATCTTAGCTATTTAGCTAAATTGTACCTTCTTGTTCTATTATTGCTTTGCTTTGGAATGCACTGTTATTCAATAACTTGAGAAAATTTTTTTTCCTAACTTGTGAGTAGCGGTCCAAATTTAGAGGAAATAATTCAATGACAGAAACTTTACCTACTCGGGGACAATTAGAACGTCAACTATCTCAAAGTATTCAGGCTTTTTATCGCAAACAATTGGGACACCAGCCTTCCAAGGTAACTTGTCAACTTTTCGGCGAAAAGCTGGCAGTGATTATGGAAGACTCTCTTACTAATGCCGAACAAATGTTAGCTGAAGAAGGTAAAGAAGACTTAGCTGAAGAAGTCCGCTCTAATTTAAATGACGCGATTAGGCCTCAATTAAAAGATTTGATTAAAGGCATTTTAGCAGTTGATGTCGTTGATATACTTAGCGATGCTACTCTAGCTACAGGTCGGGTAGGCATAATTGCCATACTAGAAGCTACTCCCCAAGTTCGCAATCCCGAAAGTATTCCTAAGAACAAGAGCAAAAATTGTCAGTAAAGTTACTAGTACCGCTGCGAGGAAGGCAAAAGGCAAAAGAGAACTGTTAACAGTTAATAACTGATAACTAATTGAAATGGTAGCCTTATTTCCACCGTTGATGTATTAGTATTTTTAGTATTTTCTAGCAAAAAGTCGCGCTCAAAACAATTACTAACCCAACACTTTACTTTATCGCTAGTAAACTACGCATGAGCAAAATATCGATCGCAACCGAACAACTAGAAAAAATTCTCTCTCCTAAAATAAAAAGTATTTATAAAAAACAACTCGAACATCAATTGAGTAATATATCGTACCGCTTATTCGAGCGCACTTTAGTCGTGATTTTAGAGGGAACGGTTACACCGCCAGAACAATTGCTCAAACAGAGCAATTGCCAACAATTAGCCGAACAAGTCAGACGAGCGATCGATCGCATTATTCAACCGCAAATCAAAACAACTATCGAGGAAGCAATGAATGTCAAAGTTATTGATTTCCTCAGCGATACTACTATCGATACTAACCGCACAGCCGCGATCGCCATTTTTGAATTCCACCCGAAAACTGATTCAGATGAAAAGTAATTTTAGCTTCTAGTTGTTCGAGTAGAAAAGGTTTGCATAGATAATCGTCGCAGCCTGCCTTGGCAATTTCTTCTCGTTGATCGGCTAAAGCTAACCCCGTAACGGCGATAATTGGAATATGGTTGGTAGATTTGTCTTGTTTGAGAATGCGAGCTATTTCCAAACCATCAATTTCTGGTAAAACTATGTCCAACAAAATTAAGTCTGGCAAATAATTTCTGGCTATAGACAGAGTTTGTTGGCTACTGGTAGTAGTAATATATCTATACTGGAAAGATTTCAAAACATAACTAATAAGTAACAAATTATCCTCATTGTCATCTACTGCTAAAACTAGAGGTTGCTCGAGAAAAGATTCTGTTGACAAATCAGAAGATAGCTTTAAGTCCATGCCTAGTCCTTTGTAAAATAGCCGATAAGGCATTCCTCAAGTGGCTCAACAGCACATCTTGTGGACTGGCTCGTATTCTCCTTACTAAGTCGACAGTTTTTACTTTGCTCTTAGAGGATGCCCAAAAAGTAGATTCAACTCAGTTTTAAGTTTTTCGCTCCCCCTAAATCCCCTTTACAAAGGGGGACTTTGATTATTTTCCCCCTTGACAAGGGGGGCTAGGGGGGATCGAATGTAGCAAATAAGACTTCTCAGATAACCTCTTATGACCAGAGGAAAGGAACCATCGAGTTAACAAGGCAATTCTTTAATATATTTTATGGTAAATTCCAATTTTTGTTTATAATTATTTTAATACTTTTCTATAAAAAAGGTGTCAAGAAGCTAACATTCATTAGTTCAGCATATTATTGCTCTTCCAAATTATTTAGTCAATTCCCCCTCTCCTCTTTAAGGGAGGAATTTGTTGTATTTATCTATGTAGCGTAAACTTATTTACTTTTCAAAGAGCATTTGTCTATCGAATTTATATCATAACACTCATATCTAATAAAAAGCAATTTTTTTTAGATGCTCAACACGAGCAAATAAATGAGGTATTAGATATATTTACAAATAATTTAAGACGACTAGAAATTGTCAGTATTAAAATTTACCTTTTTATAAAAAAAATTAAGTATTCAATATAACAATTTCCCTCGATAAACACAATTAATTAATTTCTACTGTACGTTTGTTTACATCTATCTTGAGTTAAGTATTGAATTTAATTTATTTGTTAGCTGATTCTATCTTTCTATAGTTTGTTAAGTCTAGTCATTTCGACTAGCCTCAGAAAAGAACAATTAAAAAATACTGACTGACTGAAAAAAATAACAACAGTCACGCATGCAAAAGTTAGAAAGCTCTTAGCTAATAGCTAAAAGCTTATATAACGGTAGCTTTATTGCCGCCGTAATGCAACTTACTTGTTAGTAATAATATTTACCCAGTTTCAGTTAGTCAAAGCAATTTCATTCATAAGTTAAGTAGTTAATCGGAGAAACTTAAGATGGTATCTGCCAATTTTGAACAAAATTTCAGCCAAGCTCTTTCTGCTTATAGTAGTTTAAGCACTGATGATAAACTAGCTTTACTTTGGTACGTTTATACCAAAATGGGGAACTCTGTTACTCCCGCTGCACCAGGATCGGATGCGGTAGGAACTGATATTGCTGAAGGCTTATTTAACCAAGTAAAAGAATTGTCTTTTGAGGAGCAATTAGACGTACAACGCAAAATTATATCTAACCAAAATACCTTAATTTCTCGCGAGTACGGTTCTCTAAGAGAAAATACTAAACTATTATTTTGGTATCGTTTAGCACAAGGCATGGATGAAGGAACAATTATTCCCATGCCAGATAACTACCAACCTAGTGGTTCAGTCGAGCAGTTATTGTCTCAAATAGAAATGATGGAATTTGAGCAACAAATTACCTTTCTGCGAGATGCAGTAGCTGGCGGTGGCACAGAACCCAAATCCGGTTCGGATATTTAATTATCTGGTTAGGGCAAACAGACGAGGACGCGGAGATAGAGAGAGTGGGAGACGCGGAGAAGTTGTTATTTCCCTGCGTCTCCGTATCTTCATATCTTCCTATACCTATACCCTTATCTCCGTTTTGCCTTGCTTCTACCTTACTAAACCCGCACGTAAAGCACGAACTGCCGCTTGCGTACGGTCATCGGCACACAGTTTGTTAAGAATATGGCAGACGTGAGTCTTAACGGTACCGACCGTAATATATAATTTATCGGCAATCTCGGCATTACTACAGCCAGCTACGATTAACTCTAAAACTTCTAGTTCTCGATCGGTTAGCGGATAGGTTTCCAGCATTTGTTGATACTCCTCTCCTACCGCTTCAATCGACTGCGTTTCTGACACGTCTGAATTTACTGGGGCAATAGTTTGGCTTGGTTTGGTGGTCTTGGCTTGTTTGAGTACGATCCGGGCGATCGCGGGATCGATCCAAGCGTTACCTTCGTAAGTAGTTTTGATTGCTTGCACCAAATTGTCCATGCTGACATCTTTCAGACTGTAAGAATCTGCTCCCGCCGCAAAAGCTGCCATCACTGAGTCTTCAGCGTCGTGCATTGTTAAAATCAATACTTTGGTTTTAGGAGTATCCATTTCAGCCTGGGACTGCTTCAACCTTTGGGTTAGTTCGATCCCATCCATATCCGGCAAGCCAATATCTACTACTGCCACATCGGGTTGATAAACTTGAATCTTCTGTAGACCTTCAGTAGCGTTGGCTGCATCCGCAATAATTTCAATATGTCCATATTGCTTAAGCGCGGCACACAGACCGATACGACTTAGATCGTGGTCTTCAATTAAAACAACACGAATTTTACCCATTACTAACAGCTGAGAATAATAAATAAGTGATTAATTATATTGTGAATCATATATTATTCTTGACTATCTAATACTTTAGCGCTCTGATACATCCTCCTTAAGAAAGATATTTTCTGTCTGCTGGGCTATCGAGAAGTCAGAATGAAACAGCCCTGCCCTTGTTAAGGGGAGCTAGGGGGGATCGTTAGTAACAGCATTTGTTTGGAGATCCCCCTTGCATCCCCCAAACCTCTCCACCTCCCTCTATTCCTCCTTTTATACCAAATCCGATTCTGAAAACATACTTTTCGTTTAGGAGTTTTAATTAGGCTAAAAAGCTTCTGCCCAATAACAATTGGCAGTGCTGCTCCGCAATCTGAATGGAACGCAGTTATT
>JADEWQ010000017.1 GCA_015207585.1 Pleurocapsales cyanobacterium LEGE 06147
ACCCTGGTACTGATTATTATGAACAACAATATCGAGAACGAATGGTGAACAATCTCAGGAAAAAGGCGATTTCTTTGGGTTTTGAACTAGTGGCTCAATCCCAGTAACTAATGGTGTTTCTCGAGAGGTGGCGACTAGTTCGAGGATAGTTTTGATAGCAATATTTGAGATTAAGGAAGTCAGCAGCAATAGAGCAGTTCCAAACACTAACAGAAATGCCACAAGTTTGTTAGCAAGAAAGGAAAGCACCGTCCCACGAATCGATCCTGTTTCAGAAGAGGGATTATTTGTTCGCCAAATTTTATCGACTGAACTATTCAAAACGGCAAAGACTGTACTAGCTGCAAATAAGAGCAAGCCAAATCCAACAATGCCGGCACCAGCACTATTCCGATTGAGGGTAATAACGGTTTCTATAACCAAATCATGAACTTCTGGAGGCAGATACCGCTCTATCACTTGTTTGATGTCTTGAAATACTTCAGTATTGGGTCCAATCAACGAACCAAAAACACTCAGTATAATGAAGAGAATCGGAAATAGTGAAAAGAGGGTATAGTAAGATAGAGCCGCTGCCATACCGGAACAATCATCTCGATTCCACTTCAGTCCCGTTTGGATGAATAGTTGAGCCGTTTTTGAGGGTAGGATGGTAGACCGAATATATTGAATCATAAAGACTGATGAAGTGAACTACACGCGATAAATTGCAAGCTTTGAGTCTCCTGTGCCGTTGCCCCCCATGCAAGCATAAATTGGATTTACACGGCATTTCTAATATTTCTACCTTTATCTTCTCCGTAAAAAAACTCGCACAGAAATCCCAGTTTCACATCTGTTTAACGCTCAACAAGTTTTAATTGTTACACAACTTCTTCTACTACGGAGATTAGTTTGTTAGCTTGGTTTTTGCTGTTTGCAATGCAGTGCAATCCAAGTTGCAATCTCCTAATAAAAAGGTTTTAAGTATTAAATTATTATAGATTTGAAATAATTGTACAATAGCTCAAACGTTTGTTAAAGAAAAATAATGCTCTGTCCTCCAGCAAGCTGGGGAACTTCTTTTAGAAGATAGTTAAGACTTTTTCTTTGGAAATATAAAATTAATTAAAGTGTCATCGGGGCGATAGGTTCGATATCCGGATCGTACCCGCCTATCTGATTGGTACGCAAAACCCAGACTGATGCTCCATGTTCCAGAAAAACTTTAACGATCGTATCGCTGGCTTTACGGGGTAGAAGTGTTCGCCAACTGCCCAAGCCGACCCAAAGGTTGCGCAGGGGTTCATCTTCCATGGTCGTACCTAAATTGAATTCATTAGTTTCCCAATCAGTGCGGGGAGCCCCCAGAGGTTGCAATTTGCGGTATAGCTTTTCTTTTACGTCCAGAAGTTGCTGATAGCGCGGTGCCTGAGATGGGTTATCCGCTAGCCAGGTTTGTAGCAGGGTCTGATTGGCAGCGATCGCTTGAGAAAGGGAGCGAATGCTAGCAAACAAGGCTTGATTAGAATCCTGAGCGCAGTTATTAGCAGGACCGACGTAGGTTGCCCCCGTACCATCCCCAATACGATAGCGGGCGGTCATTGCCTCTAGTTGGTTTAACATATTACTGAGAGCAGATCGGCGAGTCCCGTTGATGTCGAAGTCGCCTGTAAATGGCTCGAACTTAATCAAAATATCGCAAACAGGGCGATTACCCAACCAACCAAACTGGCGATCGCCCATGTAGCGCGACCAGTGGATGGTTCCTGCTGTTAAGCCGTCGGTATTGTGGGTATATACTTGGTAATACTGAATTTCAAATCGTAATTCATCACTGAGCGGATCGCGAATCACGGTGGCGAGTCCATAGGCAAAGTGACCGAAAAAGATTGGCGTCGCGGCTGCGGGTTCTTTCTTATTCCCACCAATGCCACCATAGACGTGCAGCAGGAGTGCGCGATCGCCCTTTTTCCAGTCGTCGATGGCAGCTTGAATCTGTTCGGTGTAGTGCTTTCCTACACACAATACCGAGGAGATTTTGCCTTTTTGTGCCGCCGCATTTGCCCAGGATTCCCGCCCAATATAGCGGTAGGAAGCTTTACTGCCAAACACCACTCGGTCGGGCTGGAGGCGAAACAGCGAGCGGGGAGCTAACGCCTGCACCACAAAGAATCCGTCAGCATCTTTGGCACCGTAGATGTACCATCCCGTTTCATTCAGCGGAGTTTGTTCCAAATTGTGCGTGCTAGAAGGATAGCTGCCATAAGCTTGAGCCAGGAGTACCTGAGGCAAGCGCACCACTTCTTCCCAGCCATCAAACTGGCGGGAGATGGAATTAAAATGCTTGACTTGAAAGCGATCGGTGTTCGGAATCGGAGCTAAAAATTGCACCAGAGCGTAGTAGCGTCCGGTAATCTCAATTGGTTGATGGGCAATGCGTAGAATAGGATAATTCCTGGCTTCTGACTGCTCAACTCGAACCTCTCCCGCCAGCATCACAATCAGGTCATCGGTCGGGTGGGAGCCTGCCAGTGATTCTAGCGGACCTACCTGTCGCCAGTGGTTCAGCCGTTCTGGATGAATGCTACCACCATAGCGGCTGGAATATTCAGCATCGACGCTAAAGTGAACGTCGCGAGTTACAGCTCGCACCAGTTCTTTCACAATGGGAAGATCCATCCACCGCAGCATCACCGTTTGCCCTACCAACGATTCATAGCCGCGCGGAGCGTGATGCACTTCAAACCAGACCCCCCTCACTTCACGACGTTCGCTCGACTTGGGCAAAATTAAACGACCTATCCAGGGAGCGATCGGACGATACCATTGCCAATCGACGGTTTGAGTTAAGGGATAGTAGGTATAGTTATTAAAATCCGCTTGCTTGTAACGTTCGTAATTGCTAATTTGTCTGGGACGGTGGGGCGTGGAAACTAGAAGACGACCTTGCAAAATTGAAAGAATAATTGCGATCGTGTGTTGGAGATGGCTCTGACCATTGGGCAATAATGCATTAGGGTCCATCATTCCTCCCGGAACCTGATGTCCCATCGGACCGAGTGAAATTTGGCTGATTTTGCCCTTACGCATTGCCCGATTCCAATATGACAAAGGTAACCACTTTCGTCGCCCTGGAAACAGAATCGGACCCAGATGAGCAACTCCATCTTTATCGCCTACTAAATGGTAAAGATGCTCTAGTTTCAAAAAATTATTGTTGGCACTCATCACGCCACCCAGAGAAATCACCTCAATCTCACCCCCCAAGACACGCCTGAGATAGGGTGCCACCGCTACCGACATCTGAGCACCGCCGCTATAGCCAATCAGAGTAATGGGGATGCCTTCACCAGCTTGATAACCCCGTTCGAGCAAGCCTTTATAAAGTACCTTGGCAATTCCCTGATTGTAGATGGGTCCATAACGCTTGTCGGCGGATACGGCAACAATCCAAGCATTGCGGAGATTCACCATGAAGCCCATAAGAGATGTTGGATTTTGCCACCGCATTTTGTCTGCCAGCCGCCAAACCCATGCCAGAGGACGATCCTGATTTAAGGGCTTATTTAAAACTGAATACAGCATTAACCCTTGAACGAACTCCACATCCTTCGGTAAGACTACCTGGAGTGCCCGAACGAATTCGACCACATCTGGCGTATACTCTTCACTTGACTGTCCCACCCCATCCACATAGACGACATAGCGGGAGGGGCGATCCTGCGTAGCAGGTGCTGCCGCACCGCTTTGACCGAGCGGTTGCGACGGAACGATTTGTGCAGGGCGATCGTCCAGGTTATCGCCGTACCAGCCCGCCCACCAACCTAAAGTTTCCAGAGGAGCCAAGAGTCCGGCAAAGACGATCGCAACTATCCCAATCCAGGTTAGCTCTACAATCCAGCGCGCCAGCCGAGGGAGGTTTTCATACCAGCCAAACAGGTTTTCATGAATCGGATCTAGTAGGATGGCGATGAGTAGAAACAGCAGAATCATCCCTAGCAAGATCAGTCCCAGTCGAACCGCCTGGGGAATGCCCTGCAATCGATGATTTAAACGCACTCCGAGGGTCTCAGTATCCGCAGATAGAACCCGAACATTATCGAGACTCGGGGATGTGATAGCAACGGTTGCATCGCGGGGTTGGGTTGATATAGAGAACGATAAAGCAGGCGACTGGGCTTGGCGCTCTTCTAATGCTCGCTCAGACTCGAGTGAGGAAAGCCGAGTCTCTAAACCGGACTGGACAATTGCTCTTAATTCCGAACGCTTATTAGCTAGCTCGACCCCTGACACCCTTTTAGTTAAGCGTTGTCCGAATTTGGCAATCGGCTGTCCGATAGTGCCTTCTAAAACTTGGAGCATAAACCAGCCAAACGCCACATGGACAAAAGCTGATGCTGCACTTACCTGGGCGATCGCGCTAAACCCCACGACCATCACCAGCAAATGCCAGACCGATAAAAGGTTGAGAATCGGCACTCCAGCATAGGGTAAAGCGGCAAGAAAACTAAAATGTAACGGGGCATAACTCAGCCCCAAGGCTTTGACGAGATCGCTCCAGGGTATGCGCACTAAGCCAGGCAGCCAACCGATCGACCAGGTGCTGAACACCAAAAAAAGAAAACCACAGGTGAATAAAACTGCATTCAATAACAGGCTAAAAACAAAGCGTGCTGGTCGTACCCGATTAATGAACAAAATAATGCTCTGTCCCACTCCTAATGAGAGTCCGGCTGTCAAGACGACCAGGAGGGCTGCTGTTTGTCCCTCCGGAAGATTGATAATTCTTTGGAATGCTTCTTGGCTGAGGGAAAAGGCTCCGCCAATCAGATCGCCAAGGTGCTCAAACATTTTCAAATCTCCTGGTTAAATTTGACAAGATTTGTAGCTATTGATACTAATCGTGCGGGTTGCGATGTTGTCCAACTTGATACAGCAGCAGCAATGCCACAATGGTTCCTATTAAGCCAGCGGCGATCGCATTCACCATAGCTTGAATGGCAATCATATTCGATGGGGCGATTAATGCTCCCTGGGTCATCGTCGTCGTAGTTTGATTGGGGATAATCACGGTCGAACCTTGAGGCAAAACCAACATTCTGAAAGTCAATTCACCCACCCGCATAAGGGCGATTAGCACTGCAATTGTCATAATACTAAGGTTGGCAACTAGCCCCAACTTCAGATCTCGGAGCACCTGGAACTTAGCCGGACGCAGATTTCGACTCTCTAGCTTATTTGCTAGCTGTATATAGCGAAAACACCAGTAAATACTGAAGAATAGAATTATTAAACAGGCGATCGCCAACCATAAACCCAAGGAAAATATACCAATCTGTTGCTGTCTGGTTCTAAATAAAATAGTCGTGACTACTACTAAAAGTGGAATAAATCCGAGTAGGGCTTGTAAGACAAGACCAGTCCATCCCAACCTGCGGAGAGAACGGGCAATCTGTTGGGGAGTTGGGTTAGTAGATTGAGGCTTGAGGAAATCAATCATAGAACGGATTAATTGATAAGAAAGTATGAGCCTGTGATTTTCAAATTAAAATAAAATCGGAATTTACTTCACTTATTCTTTACTCTTTAATATTTTTTTGCTTTTTTCGTAGAAATAAATATTTTTGCTCACTTGATAAGCTAAATATCACCGTTTTTATTAAGATTTACCTAGTTTTTACCAAATATAAGTCAATAAAGAGGCAAAAAAATATTTCTATATCTTGTTCTTGGATATTCGTGCTAAAGAAGTTTCGGTGCAATATACCCCGGCTGAGTGGATCGAGCTAGCGGTATTTATGCGTCTCCACAGCGAGGATCCTAATGGTAGCTTGGCTGCTTGGGCAACAAGCTTGCGCTATGGTGGGGGTCTCCACGCCGATTTTTAGATGAATGATTTAATCAATATTGTTTCTTGTTAAACAACGGTATAAACGAGTTAGGGATATTGTGTATCCAAAAGTAAACCTCATGACTTAGGTGGGAATCTCCAGCCGAGAAATTAGATGAAAAAGAAAGATAGGGAAAGGCTTTTTAATGAGATTTACACGATAGATAAATCAACAGGACTTTACGCGATCGAGATCGCGCTCGATATTAATGACACAAAACAAGCTATTAAGTAATTGATAATCAGTAATAAGTAATTAGTAATTGATAATTGGGCTTTTAATATGAATCAGACTCAAAAAGTTCAATTCGCCCATCAAGGTTTTTGGGCGATCGCTCTGACCTTGTTTATGATTGCCTACAATGTCAATGTTATGCATGCCATTATGGCTGCACTCGTGCGCGATCTCAATTCGAACGTTGGTGCCATACAGAATATCCTGGTCGTGTTTTTCCTCGTAACCGCTTCTTTTGCGCCCACAATGGAGAACCTGTGTCGCTTTTACGGTCGAACTCGTATCTTTGGCATCGGCTTGGTTTTGTATGGCATCGGGATAACCCTCACTTCTCTAAGTCCCACGATTGAAATTTTCGCCCTTTGTTTTTCACTATTAACAGGTCTGGCTGCCACGCCTTTGATTAGTACCCCCTGGGCGATCGCAGATTCGATCTATGACGGTAACAAAGAGCGGACAATCGTAGCACTCATCTTGGCTTCAACACTGGGTGGCTTATTTGGGGCTCTACTGGGAGGTTATCTTGCCTCAAATGTTGGTTGGCGTTGGGCATTTGTGCCTTCACTTCTAGTTTTAATGCTCGTGTGGCTTTTAAGGCGATCGCTATCTAACGCTCTTCCGTCAATCTATCCATTGCTACGAGCGATTAGTCTTGATGCGGCAACTTCCGGCATCAGAACTTCACTATTAATCTCGCTCCTCCTTACGGGAATTTGTTTTCTACTCTCCACCACCTTACCCAAGTATAGTTCCTGTCGCCGCTCTTGAAGAAGGGTGTTCGAAGATCTCTACTAATTTGGCAACTTTAAAAGTGCGATCGCCACAGGCTTATTTAAAGTTGTTTTAGAGTTACGTTAGTCTAAACTACAGTTACAAGGCGCTTTCAGGTATCATCTGAAGAAACGAATTACTGCATTGGAAGCAGTAGAGCGCTCGGTTCGAGCAGGCGCTCGCGAACGGTTAATCTTTATAAATGTCCTTGTAGTGCGATGTGGTCTACAATATCGCGAATACCCTGCCGGATAGTTTGTGGATTACTGTTGTAATCATGAGTAATGGTAATGACATAACGTTCTTTATAAGCTTTCCTAATAAGGACACCAACCGTAGTGCCGAGTACCTTAGAATTCTTTCCCGTTTTTTCCCCAATCCATTGTTCGGAAGAGTCACTCAAAGCTTGGTAACCCAGTTCTCGGTCAGATTGTCTAACTAGGGCATCTAAAAGAACGTTATCGCCGGGATGCTCCTGATTATAAATCTTCACCATCATGTCGGTTAGCTCCCTTGTAACGATACGATTGATTTGGGAGCCTCCTGCATTCGAGGGATAAATTCGGTTTCCTACCAGTTTGCGATCGACCAATGTAAAAGTGTAGCCGCGATCGCGCAACACTTGATTAATATAATCTCGTCCCAAGTAGTCGATGAGTTGATTGGTGGCAATATTGCTGCTGCGATCGATCGTCCGTAGCAAGAGTTCTCGTAAAGTATGCTCTCGACCCGACCAGATATTAGCACCTTCGGGATCTTCGGTGTAATTTCCTCGACTGACCTTGATTTTAGTATCCAAGCTAATATTCTCGCTGGTGACTTTTTCCATTAGAGCGATGGCAATCGGAACCTTGATGAGACTAGCCGCGCTAGCAGGGTAAGTATCTCCACGCCAATAACGACAGTCACCATCTGAGACCTGACAAACGGTAATACTCACCCTGTCAGGATTACCCATACGCGTTGCAATGAGCTTTAGAAAGTATGACTGTGCCACATCGACTTGATAGGCAATAGACTGATAATGCTTTTTGTATTGGGCGATTTTCTGTTCGGCGATGGGAGAGAGTAGGGTTTGTTGGGGAATCTTTTCCAGTTGAGCGATCGCTTGTAGCCATAAAGACTCAGCATCCTGAAGCAAATCGAGAGATGGTTGCTCGTCTTTAGTTCGATCGACAGCTTGGGTCGCCAAACTCATAGCAGCTGCTAAATTTTCTCTAGCTTGTTGTTCTAAATGAATTTTGATTTCGAGCGCCTGAACCGTTTGCCTTAACTCATCTTTAATAGGTTCATCAGACTGAGTAATTGTTTCAGTCTTACTTAGCAAGCGATCGCGAAGTTGCTTGAGTTCTTCTAAAGATTGGATGCTGTTTAAAGACTCTAAACCAAAAGCAGTAATCTCCGTTGGAGGAGCTAGAGCTAGGGGGGGTTTTACTATTGCTAACCCTACAATAAAACCTAGGGTTTCGATCGCCGTCAACAATAATTGCCAAAACCGGTTCATTTGTGAGCTTCGCTAGGGAACAGATAATTATCCCGAGTTCGAGTTTTACTACTAACCAGGGTTTAATATAAAGAATTGTTCGTAAGGTTTCTGCATATTCAGATACGTACCAACACCTTATTTGGTATTTAGTCAAAAACTGCTGTTAGAGGTTTTTGCAACGCTGTCACTTTCTGGTCATATTTACTGTCGACACTGGAAATAGCAGAAATTTATTAGGAAGTTATCTATGAATCAGGGCAGATTCTGGAGCTTAGCCCTAACAGCAACTATTTCTACACTGGCAGTTCCTGTCATCGCACGAGCACAAGTTAGTATTGAAGAGTTACAGCGCTCTGGTGCTGGTGTAACAATATCGGGTGAAGTCGTAAGCGTTGTCGGCAACGATTTCGTTCTTGATGATGGCACCGGACAAATAATCGTTGATGCCGGACCAAATTGGTGGCACCAAATCGATGTTTCCCAAGGAGAGGAAGTTACGGTTACCGGTGAGTTAGGTAGAGGAGGCGAATTGGATGCCTATTCCATTACCCGTTCTGATGGCTCGACGATTGAGATTCGCTCTCCTGGAGGTCCGCCTCCCTGGGTGGGGGGTCCCCATCGAAATAGTCGAGGTCCCAATCCTTAGAGGTGCTGAAAGAATTTTAAAACATTTTATTTGATGGGGAAAAGTTAAAAATATCAAGTCTACTTTACCCTTCTTCACAAAATGCTAATTTAACTGAGACAGTACTAATTAAGTGAGCTTATTTAGAAACAACAATTCACCAAAACCTATAGTAGCAAGTGAAACAGCAGCACCCAAACCAGCACTAGCATTTATAGATGCCGTTGCCCTTATTGTCGGAATTGTTATTGGTGCAGGGATTTTTGAAACGCCAGCTCTTGTAGCTGCCAATGCTGGAAGTGAAACAGTAGTAATGCTGGTTTGGTTGTTAGGAGGCGCAATGTCATTGATAGGGGCTTTGTGCTATGCCGAACTGGCGACAGCATATCCTCACGCAGGAGGCAATTACTTCTATCTCAGGCGTGCTTTTGGCAATCCCCTCGCCTTTCTCTTCGCCTGGGCGCGCATGACGGTCATACAAACTGGTTCGATCGCCCTATTAGCTTTTGTGTTCGGCGATTATGCCTCTCAGTTATTTGGATTGGGTCAATATTCTTCCTCCCTATACGCAGCACTTGCTGTGGTTTTTTTGACTGTTTTAAACATCCTCGGTATCCAGCAGGGAAAGTGGACGCAAAATTGTCTGAGCGCAGCGAAAGTCCTTGGTTTATTATTGCTGGTCATCGTCGGTTTAGCTTGGGCATCGCCTCCTACTTCGGTAGATCCTACTGCGCCTGCATCCACAAACACTTTAGGAATGGCGATGATTTTTGTGCTGCTTTCTTATGGCGGCTGGAATGAAGCAGTTTATATTTCTGCGGAGTTACGCAATCTCAAACGGAATATGGGACGATCGCTAATTTGGAGTATCGGTATTATTACAGCAATTTACTTGGCGATCAATTTGGCATATCTCCAGGGGTTGGGGCTAACTAATATGGCGGACTCCCAAGCAGTAGCTGCAGAACTAATGCGTAGGGCTTGGGGCAATCCTGGTGCCTGGTTTATCAGTCTGCTTATCGCCGTTTCTACTTTTGGTGCCATCAATGCCACCATTATTACCGGTGCTCGCACCAACTATGCGTTAGGGAAAGACTTTTGGCTGTTTGGCTTTCTCGGACAATGGCATAGACGGGCTAATACACCTATCCGCGCTTTAATCGTGCAGGGGGCGATCGCCTTATTGTTAGTGATGCTGGGAACCTTAACTCGTGGAGGTTTTGAAACGATGGTAGACTATACCGCCCCCGTGTTCTGGTTCTTTTTTCTCCTAACGGGCATATCCCTATTTGTATTGCGCGTGCGAGAACCAAATAAACCCAGACCGTTTCAAGTTCCTTTCTATCCCCTAACACCAATTCTTTTTTGTCTGATCTGTGGTTATTTACTCTACTCCAGTCTTACTTATACAGGCGTAGGAGCATTTTTCGGCGTAATAGCAGTAGTTGCTGGCATACCTCTATTGCTTTTGTCTGGCGATCGACAATCGTAAATCAAAATATAAATTACTCTAATTTAAATGGGAGAAAATATGATTCAGTTACGACGAAAGATCGGATTTTTGCTGATTAGTTTGAGTATTGGTAGTTTTCTCGTTATCGGATGTAACGGTCGGCGCAATTTCGGCGATACTACAACTACTCCCCCAGCTCAAGCACCTACAACTAATGGTCAAAACGCGGCTCGGGCTGACGTGCCTTTTGTCCCCACACCAAATGAAGTAGTAGAGGAAATGCTCCAGATTGCCAATGTAACGGGTGATGATGTTCTCTACGATCTCGGTAGCGGTGATGGACGAATCGTCATTACTGCCGCACAGAAATATGGTACTCGGGGCACTGGGATAGAAATTAATCCGGAACTGGTCGAACAAAGTCGAGCTAACGCTGAGGAAGCAAGAGTTGCCGAGCGCGTGGAGTTCTTGCAACAAGACTTGTTTGAGACCGATTTGAGTGATGCCACAGTAGTAACTCTTTATTTATTGCCCGATATCAATCTAAAACTAAGACCCAAACTCTTTGAAGAACTCCAACCCGGTACGCGCATCGTGTCCCATGACTTTGACATGGGAGAATGGGAACCAGAGCGAGTAGAGCAAATACAGGGACCAGTTCGCCAGCATACGATTTATTACTGGGTTGTTCCTGAAGAAGTTCCAGAAAATTTAACTCAATAGTAGTTATTAATTGATAATTGATAAGGGATAATTGATAATTATTAATTATCCATTGACTCGGTGACTCCTTCTTAAGAATTTGCCTATTTTCCTTAGCTGATTTTTTGACTGTCATTTTTTGGTCACATTCATTACCAATAATCAAATTGAGGGAAAGAACGCTAAATTACGTTGACTGGATTAAAGCGATCGATAATAAATCGTCGAGAATATTCCTGACAAGCCCTGCTTTTAAAGACGTGGAGCTTAAATAAAAACGTAAAAAACGAATTTTTTTCAATTTAAATTTTTACTGTTTAATTCCAGTAGCAGGCGTTCCTAACTTTTGTTTTTTTGTGTAGACAGGCGAGGAGGAAAGTCTCAAATGCAACGTCTGTTAATGAGAAGTCCAGTAGCGATCGCTGCCTTTTGGATTGGAGTATATCTTTTTATTACTCTTTTGCCACTGCTCGTACTTTTGCTATATGCTCCCCCAGAAGGTAGGACTTTTTGGACAGAGTTTTCAGTAGCTCTAGGTTTTATCGGTTTAGCTATGATAGCGCTTCAGTTTGCGCTGACAGCGCGAATTAATCGGATTGAAGCTTCCTATGGCATTGATATTATTCTGCAATTCCATCGTTATATTTCTATAGTTGCCTTCAGTTTTATTCTCATTCATCCCCTCATTTTATTCATAACCCGTCCGGAAACCTTAGAACTGCTCAATTTTCCAGTAGCTCCATGGCGGGCTAGGTTTGCCGTTATAGGAACTTTAGCACTGATCGTGCTGGTAGTCACTTCTATCTGGCGCAAACCGCTGCGCATAGAATACGAAAGTTGGCGGATCTTGCACGGTATCCTAGCAGTCATGGCGGTGGGTTTTGGGCTGGCACACGCTTTGGGAGTAAGTTATTATTTGGGGCTATTTTGGAAAGGTGTGCTTTGGAGCGCGATCGCTCTGTTTGCTCTTTGGCTATTGGTTTACGTCCGCCTTGTCAAGCCTTGGTTCATGACCAAGAAACCTTACTTGGTAGAAGAAGTCATTCCTCAACGAGGCAATGTCTGGACCCTAGCTTTAAGACCGAGAGGACATGAGGGAATAAAATTCCAACCAGGTCAATTTGCTTGGATTACTCTCGATATCTCTCCCTTTCGCATGCGAGAACATCCTTTTTCCATGTCGTCCAGTGGCGAGCGTCCCGAACGCCTAGAATTTACTATTAAAGCCCTGGGAGACTTTACGAAAACGATTAAAGAGGTCAAGCCAGGCACTAAAGCTTATCTCGATGGACCTTACGGGGTGTTTACCACGGATCGCTATTGGGATTCTGCCGGATTTGTCCTGATTGCTGGTGGCATTGGCATTACGCCGATGATGAGCATGCTCGTTACTGCTGCCGAACGGAAAGACGATCGCTCTTTTTTATTAATTTACGCCAATAAAAAATGGGAAGACGTAACTTTTCGCGAGGAACTAGATGAACTCAAAGAAAAATTAGACCTCACCATCGTACACGTACTTAGAGAACCGCCCCAAGATTGGTCTGGAGAGACGGGTTATGTCGACCGAGAACTATTAGAGCGTTATATTCCTCTCCATCGAGGTAGCCGCCAATACTTCATCTGTGCTGCACCAGTAATGATGGATAAGGTAGAAGCTGCTCTGTACGAGCTAGAAGTGCCAGTTACTAACGTTCACATGGAGCATTTCAATCTAGTTTAGATAATTTACCTCGGAGAAATCGAGCCGCGATGAAAGAGCTTTATACTGAAATTGAAATAGAAGCCCCAATCGAGCGAGTTTGGCAAATACTGACAGATTTTACCAGTTTTCCCGATTGGAATCCCTTTATTCGCCAAATTAAGGGAGAACTTCAAGAAAATAAGCAGCTGATAGTCTGCATTCAACCTTCTGGTGGCGATAGGATGAGATTCCAACCAACAGTTATTAAGGTACAACCCAATTCCGAGTTGCGATGGCGAGGACATTTTCTCATCCCAGGACTCTTTGATGGCGAACACATTTTCGTCCTCGAACCTTTGGACAAAAATCGCGTGCGTTTTAGCCAACGAGAAATTTTTAAAGGATTATTAGTTTTGCTATTGAGCAAAAAACTGGATACGGAGACTAAGCGAGGTTTTGAAGAAATGAATCTTGCCTTAAAAAGGCGAGTCGAACAAAACTAAATTGCCACTTTCACTCAAATTAGGAGGTTTATGCGTTACAGTATTATGCTACAAGTGGTAGGAATTATCTCTTTTATTCTCGTCGCTACAGCCGCTTTATTTGGTTGGTTGCAAAGTCGTCCTGCACCGACGCAAACAAGTTTAGAAGATCGGGTTGTATCTCTCAAACAATCATGAGACAAACATTGTCTATTAGCAAAAATAAAAAGTTCGGCTTAAAACAATTGCGCACTGCCGAAGTCAGCTCTCTTCGAGGTGCGGCAGCACCTGCCACGCAGGATCGCTCGCTCAATTGAATTGATTAGCCATGGGATTGTACCTCAGAAGCTACCTTTGTTCGCGTTCCTTAAAAATAATTCTTTTGTCAATCTCGGCTTTAGTTGTGGTGGTATTTGTCCTCGCCTACTCTCCCACTTGGATCGTGCCTCCAACGGCTCCGATCGCTCCAATTACCGTCTATGTCACTGACTATGGCTACCACGGCAGGTTAGTTCTACCTTCTCGCCAAGGCGGACTCGTTCAATATGCCTACGGAGATTGGGATTATTTTGCTTTGGAGCGACAGAACTGGAATAAGGCAATCGCCGCACTGCTGATTCCCACTCAAGGAACCCTCGGCAGACGTAGAATTAAAGATTTTGCAGAGCTTCGCCAGATACTCGGTCCGGATTGGCAAGATATCCTACTGAGTTTTGAGGTAGCCACCAGCAAAGCCTTTCACTTAGAAGAATCTTTAGATGTACGCTTCGATCGAAACATTGACACCCGTGTCTTCAATCCACACAATGGTTTAACTTTTGTCAAAGACGAGTGGGATTATACCTTGTTGCACAATAGCAACCACGAGCTGGTTGAGTGGCTTGAAGACTTAGACTGCCGAGTTAAAGGCTTTCCAACGTTGCCTAATTTCCAGATCCAAGAGGTTCAACCCTAAAACGGCGGAGAATATAGGACTTCATCAAAAGGATTTCCAAGAGGGAATCGAGCTAATTTTGGAAATGTGTTTGGCTCATCGGTTTGCCATGTATCCAACGATGTTGGTTCCCGATGACTCGTTTATGATTGACCGTCGTTTAGGGGTTTACGGACATCCCCTCGAAATTCAAGTGCTGTTTTACGCGGCTTTACGGGCGGCTAAAGAATTACTTTTACCCAACCAAAATAATCGAACTTGTATCGAGAGCGTTAATCAACGCTTAGAAACCCTTACCTACCACGTACGGGAATATTACTGGCTCGATCTGCAACGCTTAAACGAAATTTATCGCTTTCAAGGGGATGAATTTGGCAAAGAAGTAGCCAATCGATTTAATATTTATCCCGGTTCGATTCCCAACTGGCTAACGGAATGGCTGCCCGAAACTGCGGGTTATCTAGTCGGCAATCTCGGTCCGGGATGGATGGATTTTCGGTTCTTTACCCAAGGAAACCTGATCGCAATTATTACTTCCCTAGCAAGCGAATCCGAATCTCAACAAATTATGGATTTAATCGAGCAACGCTGGCACGATTTAATTGGTTACATGCCTATGAAAATTTGTTTTCCTGCTCTCGAAGGCAAGGAGTGGGAAATCGTTACGGGAGCCGACCCCAAGAATATAGCCTGGTCGTATCATAATGGAGGTAGTTGGCCCGTCTTACTGTGGCTATTGGCAGCAGCAGCGCAAAAAACCGGACGTACGAAACTTGCTCGCAATGCGATCGCGCTTGCGGAAAGTCGCTTAAAGCAGGATAGATGGCCCGAATATTATGATGGCAAGTCTGGTCGCTTGATTGGCAAAGAAGCTAGAAAATATCAAACCTGGACGATCGCCGGTTTATTGGTAGCTCAAGAAATAATCGCCAATCCGGAGCATTTAAAACTGCTAAGTTTCGAGGAGAATTAATTGAACGTTAAGCGCGGCAGTCCTCAGACAAAATCGGCTAGCTTGTAGTTCATTTATTTTGAATATGTCATCTGGTCAAAAATCGAGCAAAAAAAAGAACTGGTTTAATAAACTAATAGCAATTATTGCGCTAATTAATTATGCTTTAGTGCTGTTTAATGCTACTTATATTCCCGCTCGCAATTTTTATTGGCAAATTTTTCCCGCTTTAACTCAGCTATACGATCCGATTAAGGCAATCGAACCCCATCGCGAAACCCAAAATTATCTCGAGGGAGTTAACGAACTCGAAACCCAAATCGAGCAAACGGGATTATTATCGCCTCAAAGTGAAGCTTTACTAAATGAACTACAAATTTTAAGCTACCGATTAATCGAAGACAATCCCTTCGAGACAGGCGAGCGCAGCAGGATTTTAGCAAAAATTAAAAATGAAGTCAGGATTCGTGTTGGAGAAGAATCTGCTCGGGATGCCTTTACTACTTTTTGGAGTCAAGATTATCTTGCTCAAGCGGGTTGGCAACAGGAACTTAATTTTTTTAATACAGAACTCAGACCGCTAATCGAAGCAAATTATTATCGAGATATCAATCGCTTTGGTCAATTTATCGATTACTTTTGGTTAATCGATCTACCGTTTATCATCTTATTTGCTCTAGATATTATTATCAGAACGTATCGCATCAGTCGCCGCAATCCTCAATTAACTTGGTTGGAAGCAATTCTGCGACGCTGGTATGATTTTTTCTTGGTGCTTCCGTTTGCTCGTCTGTTGCGAATCATTCCTGTAACCATTCGTCTTTATCAGGCAGGCTTGTTGAATTTAGAACCTTTGCGCAGACAACTCAACTACGACTTTGCCATAAGTTTTGCCGAAGAACTTACCGAACTAGTCGGCATTCAAATTATCGATCAAATGCAAGAGTCAATCGAGCAGGGGGAGCTGGCACGCTGGTTATTTCATCCCGAGTCCCGCCGTTCCTACATTCAGATTGGGAATCGCAACGAAGCAAAGGTTATCGCTTCTCGATTGGTCAATATCAGCGTCCATGATGTTCTTCCTCAAATCCAGTCTGACGTTCAGGCTTTAGTGCATCATAGTCTGGAAAATACCCTCAACCAAATTGCTTTTTACCAGCAAATACAAAAAGTACCTGGTTTTAGTAATTTACCTACTCAGTTAACGGAACAATTAGCCAAAAATCTGTCCCAAACAGCATATGACAATATAATAAAGGCTTTTGAAGACCCGGTTGGAGCGCAATTAACCAATCGTCTAATTACCAACTTCCGCGATGCCTTGGAAATAGAATTACAGAAAAAACACAACCTACAAGAAATTGAATCTTTACTCGTCGATATGTTAGAAGAAATTAAAATCAACTACGTTAAGAGAATTGCAGCGGGAGGAATGGAAAAAGCTTTAGCAGAAGCCGACCAACTTCAGCGACTGGTACAAAATTAGTTTTTTAGCTCATAGCGGGCTAACTTTCGGACATCTTCCTGAGATAATCCTAGTTCTCGAGCAAGGATCATTTCTATTTGCTCGAATTCGGTGACTGGGAATTGAAATTCCAGCTTTTTGAGCTCGGAATCATTAGTTTTGACCTCAACTTCGGTAAAACCCAGCTCGCGATCGATTTGTACTTGAATTACTACCACATTGAACGCCAGTTGCACCTGCGTATTTGTATCGGCTTCTACTTCATCTGTAGTATCGTAGGGACGACTTAAAACCTGGTCAGTTAAAAATTCGCCTCCCATCCAAAAAGCGATACCTAAAATGGGGAGAAAAAGCCAAAAATCTAGATTGAGATTAAAAAATTTTTGCCACCCGCGGGATGAAAACATAAAGCGATCGATACAAATAACAAGTTTTCTCTACTAAAAAGACTATCTTAGGCTCGATTGCGCACTCTCTCCTAAAAGAGTGAATTTAATCGATAAAAGATCGAACTGAGGAAAGATGCGTAATAAGCAGCATATCTTTATTATTAGGATTTTGGAGACAATTTTTTGTCAAGCAGCCGACGCTGCAAGGAAGGAGAAAGAAGGAAATACGGGATACAAGGACAAGGTAATACAGGGAAATGGGGATTCTGGTTTCAAATTTCTTTCCTCTTCCTTCCAAGATGGAAATCTTGATTTTTATGGACAGAAAATGAAAATTCTATTAGTAGAAGACGATCCCAAGCAATTAGAACCGATTCAAGCTGCTTTATTACAAGTTGGTTATCTCGTCGATGGAGTAGACGATGGCTACACCGCTCAATGGCTGATGTCGGAAAAAGACTATGACTTGCTAATTTTAGACTGGATGTTGCCAAAAGTCAGTGGCTTAAACCTCTGTCGCCAATATCGACAGACAGGGAAGACTGCACCAGTACTAATTCTTACTGCTAAAGACACTAGTATAGATAAAGTAACCGGACTCGATGCTGGTGCGGATGACTATCTGGTTAAACCTTTCGATCTGATCGAACTGTTGGCACGAATACGCGCTCTGTCAAGGCGATCGCCTCTGTGGCAAGGAGATCTTCTTAGGGTCGCAGATTTAAGTCTATACTTAACCAAGCTGATTGTCGAACGAGGTAAAACACAAGTACAGCTATCTACTCGGGAGTGTCAGTTACTAGAGTATTTTCTCCGTCATCCCCATCAAGTTTTAACCCGCGATCGCATAGAACAATATTTGTGGGAATGGGATACGGAACCAGAAAGCAATGCAGTGACTGCAGCAGTCCGCAGACTTCGACAACGTTTACAACTGGTTGACGCGGCAGATTGGATCGAAACAGTTTACGGTATGGGTTATCGCCTCAGTCCTCCAGATGATAAGTAACTTGACAGATTTATACATTTTTACGCCCATCATCTTCAAGGTCAAATCTAACTTCATCTGTTCTATCTTTTATAAAAAGAAATAGTTAGTGAGATATATTTTTTAAAAGTTTATTTATCTCGCTCATCTAATAGTAGCAATTAGTTAATATCTTGAAATTAGTATTTAAATTTATTCTAATCGAGCGTTTAATCCATTTAGTTTTTACTCACTAAAATTAAAGTTATCTTATATTTTTATAATATCAATTAAATTTCATCAAATCAATTAATTGAAACACTTCATGCTGGTGATCTTAATCACTACTTATATAAGAGTCGAATCCTTAGTATTTATCCACTTCACTTTTTTTAAAAATATACTTTTTGAGTAAATTTTCTGAAGACTAATCTTTGTTGAAGCAATTATAAAGTTAAATAGAGTTGCGAAAAATATTTAGAAAATAAATCTCGAACAATTCAAAGAAACCCATTTGATTTAAAGGCAGACATAAAAATATAAAAATATTTTGCTAGCTTATTTTTGAAGTTTGCGGAATTAGCTAAATCAAGCTTTATTTACAAATTCTAGTTTAATGTCAATGCTTGACTATTTAAAATAAGCAGCTATTTTTGTTTGTCTTAATTTATTCTTTAGCATCAAATAAAAGTATTCGATCATGAACCAAACTAACTCAGTAAATAATCAGGTTAGACAGTCAATCGATGTCGATTTTAATGTTATGAACGATTGGAGCCAATGGGGTGGTTTTACTGGCTCTATAAGCTTTACTAATAAGGGCAAATCTTTTGAGGGATGGACGATTGAATTCGATGCACCTTTTGATATTTATGAGATTTGGCGTGGAGAAATTGTCAGTCGCAAAGGTAATCGTTACGTAATTAAAGATGTTTCTTGGAACAAAGATGTTGACCCTGATGAAACTGTTGATTTTGTTTTCAATGCTCGCGTTCCCGACAAAAAAGTTACGACTCCGAATAACTATCTTTTCAATCAACGACCTCTTAACGATTCGCTAGCAATGCCAAAACCATCTTTACCTTCTCCCCCTCCATCTCCAACTTCAATTAGTTCCAACGCCATCTCGGTAGGATTTGAACAGCATTCTCCGTACACGAAATACACGCGTTCTGCACAAAGCAAAGATTGGAAGGTATTGTGGTCAGAAGACGGCAAGATGAACAACTACTCTATGATTACCAATGAGATTGCTCTCTCCGGCGAAAAATCTTTAAAAATGACCTATCCTTCAAATACTCAAGGTGGTGGGGGTGCAGCATGGCAGGTTCCCGCTCAAAAAGAATACTATCTTTCTTATTGGCTAAACTTCGACAAAAATTTTGATTTTGACGGTCCCAAGCATAGTGGAGGGAAGATGCCAGGACTAGGGGGTGCAGGTGGTCTTTGTTCTGGAGGGGATACTTGTAATGGAAATAACGGATTTACCTCTAGGTATATGTGGAGAGAAAATGGGAGAGCTGTTTTATATTTGTACCACATGGGTAAACAAAAATGGGGAGATGATTTTAGGCTTCAAGGAAGCGATGGCAGTGATAAATATTTTGAGCGAGGTAAATGGCATAACCTGGTTCAGAGAGTACAAATTAACGATGGAAATCAGTCTAATGGAGAAATAGATATTTGGATGGACAAAGAGAAAGTACTCTCTCTGGATAATCTCAAGTTCGTCACCAATAATAAAGGTATCGATACCGTATTTTTTAATACTTTTCATGGAGGCTCTAGCAGCGATTGGTGGCCAGAGCGCGAGGTATATGCCTACTTTGATGACTTTGTCGTCTCGACCAATGCTTCCGATGTAGGTTTATAGCTTTTTGGAGCGAGCAGAGGTGTTTAATCTAATACTAAATCCAGTTACAGCAGCTATTCTTACCAGGCGATCGCCAGATAGGAATAGCGCTTTTTTATTTATATTTATTTTAAGCTACGAAAAATTACCAAGTTTTTTTGCTATTGTTGAGGATTGACTCAGTCAGTAGAAGTAATAGTTTAACTTAATTCAGTGCGATCGCCTATTGCCAATTCATGGACTAATTTATTAGACAATATCGGGATTGTTCCATCACGAATGTAAGCAAAAAGCGTCGCCTATTAATAAGCAACGATCTAATTAGACAGTAATATTCAAAAAGCGATCGCCTGCTAGAAAAAATCCTTTTTATAGTGTATATTTATTTTGATTGTTAATATGTAAAGATTATGTATCGAAACTGGATATAATGTAAATTAATAGAATCCTGCTCAATTTTCGTATTTGCGTCAGGCTTATATTATAGGGAAAGACTTCTTACTGAAATGAATAAATTTACAGAAAATATAATTACTTCGGCAAACAAAAAAGTAACTATTGTTCTTCTTAAGAGTTGAGCTTAAAGCTAAATAAACCAAAATTGGTTCGACATGGAAAAGACTCAAACTAAACAACTCGATCGAGATTTAAACATCTCATCTCGACGATACATTTTGATCTCTCCTTGCCGTAATGAAGCACCATATATACAAATAACTATACACTCTGTTGTGGCACAGACTATTCGACCAACTAAGTGGCTCGTTGTCGATGATAACTCAACGGACGAAACTCCTGAGCTTTTAGCAGAAGCTGCCTCTAAATATCCTTTTATTGAGGTGATTAGACGCGATCGCTCTGGGGGAAGAAAAGTAGGACCGGCCGTTATTGAAGCCTTCTATACAGGTTTCCAAACTATTAATCCCAATGACTACGATTATATATGCAAGTTTGATATGGATCTCGATATCCCATCCAACTACTTTGAGTTGTTAATGCAGCGGATGGAGGCTAATCCTCGCATCGGGACTTGTAGTGGGAAACCTTATTTTCGAGATAAGCAGGGACGACTCATCAGTGAAAAATGTGGGGATGAAACCTCTGTAGGCATGACTAAGTTCTATCGCGTGGAGTGTTTTCAACAAATTGGAGGGTTTGTTCGTGAAGTCATGTGGGATGGTATTGACTGCCATCGTTGCCGCATGTATGGTTGGATTGCCTGTAGTTGGGACGATCCGAAACTTCGTTTCATTCATTTACGACCTATGGGTTCTAGCCAAAAAGGAATGCTTATAGGAAGAATGAGACACGGATTTGGACAATACTTTATGGGAACGGGATTACTTTATATGATCTTTAGTGCCTTTTATCGTATGACTAGACCACCAATAATTATCGGCGGTTTCTTTATGCTGATTGGCTACCTTAAAAGTATGTTGTTACGACACCAACGCTATGATGACTTAGAGTTTCGCAAGTTTCTTCGCCGTTATCAATGGAATTGTTTGCTCAAAGGTAAGGCACGAGCAACCCAAGAATTAAATCGATGCCAAGCAAAAAAATGGATGCAACTACAGTAGATATAGAGATTTTCATTTGAGTCCAAAGTTCACGTAATAACTATTTTTTTGAACTTTGAACTATTGACTCTGTACCTTATCCAAATGAAAACTGCTATAGCTGAAATTTGCTAATAGATAAGATCGAATTTATTCAATTTCTGAAATACATGGATAATTCTATATACGAACCTATATCTTATACGGCTGGGAAAATTCTGCAAAAGAAAGCGCGGGATACTTCTATTCCTTATGTTCAAGAACTAGCAGATACATTAAAAATAAATTGGAAATCAACTAAAATTAGGGATTGGTTGCGAAAACTCATCTGGGGAAAAGTTCGTCCGGGTCTTTATCTCGAACTAAGATATAATGCTATTTCGCAAGCATTGCAGCTTTATCCAGAATCAGCCGTGTTGGAAATTGCAGCTGGATACAGCACCCGAGGATTAGTTGAATGTTTGCACAGAGAAGCTTACATTGAAACCGATCTAGATAAACTGATTTTTCATAAAGAAAAAATCATCGATTTGATGCAAGAAGGCAAGCGTAGTTCTTGCCATTATTTTAAGCCTCTGAACATATGTAACCCTCAAAGTGTAGAACGGGTTGGAAATTTTATTCAAAGTCTAGGTTTAACCAAACCTATTGTTGTCATTCATGAAGGATTGTTTATGTATTTAAATCCTGCAGAACAGGAACTGGCACGGGATAATCTTAAAATTTTTTTAGCCAAATATTCGCCGGATGGAGCATGGATCACTACTGATTTTTCTGAAAGAGATTTGAATTTAACAATCTTGCAGCAATTTATGATGAAAAAACTCAGTAAAGAAGTCGAAAGAAAACTTTATTATTTTCCTAATGATGATGCAGTGACAAAATTCTTAAAAGCAGCTAATTTCAACTTTACTAAATTGCCTAATTTGGAGGCAAAAAATGATAAATCAGAGGTGCGCTCAGTTGCCGAAGAATTTAGAGCTTATCAGATTACTTTAAGCTAATATCAGTTCGTAGGGACGTAGCATGCTACGTCCCTACAAAGGTCAAAAAAAGAATAGTTTTTAATGGGCAAACTTAGAATTTGAATTGTTTACATCTCCTCTTTCTTTGCTGGAAAGAAAACCAAGTTCTACAAGAGGTAATTATACAAGGGTTAATTTGTTACCCAATCTAAAGCTTTTTCCTTTTCGGTAAAGAGAAAATGTTTGACTTCGATACTAGGAAATAGTTTATCGCTTACACTAGCCAGCTTTTCTAGCCATCCTTTCTCAGAAACGATCGCTTCTTTTTCAAAGTTTTTAAAATGTTGTTATCAGTATTAGTTGGAAGTAGTTCAATCATCGTCTCTATCTCCTAAATTCTGACAAAGAGACTATATCCACTCTAACGTTTCTCTTAAAAGTTGTTCGCGAGCATAAGAGTTTTTTGATTAATTACGCTGGTAACGCATTCCTGGTAACTGAGTAACTAAACCCATTAATTCTAATTCCAGTAGTGCTGCTAAGATGGCACTCGCGTCTAAATTAGTTTTTTGAACGATGAGATCGAAGGGAGTAAATTCGGCAGAAATAGTCTGTAATACTAAAGCTAATTGAGGTTCCAATTCTGGCAGAGACAGAGATAACTTAGATGGTTCCGGTGCGTCTAGCTGCGGCATCGTACCCAACATTTCTAACAAATGTTCCTCACTTAAAATGACATTGGCGCCGCGATTGAGCAAACCCAAACAGCCAAGAGATTGCTGATTATCTAAAGAACCAGGTAAGACATAAACATCTCGTCCAAAATCGTTAGCAAAATGCGCCGTAATTAATGCTCCGGATTTTGTCGGTGCTTCCATGATTAAAATTGCTCTACATAAACCAGCAATAATGCGATTGCGAGCCGGAAAATTACCGCGATCTGGTTTGGTTCCGGCAGGATATTCACTGAGAATTAAGCCTTCGCTCTGTATTTGTTGATAAAGTTGCTGATTACTAGCAGGATATACTACATTGACTCCCGTACCCAAAACGGCGATTGTTCTGCCGCCAGCCTCTAAGCAACCTCGATGAGCTTCCGTATCGATCCCTGCAGCCATTCCCGAAACGACAGAGAAACCATGTTTGACTAGAGTGAGACTAATTTTGCGCGTCCAACGCTTGCCGTATTCCGTGGGATAGCGAGTACCGACTATGGCAATGAGGGGTGTAATTCCCTGATTTTCTTGAGGTCGAACTTTGCCTCGATAGTATAAGATTGGCGGCGGACTGGGAATTTCTAGTAAAAGACGAGGATATTCTGGATCGGCAGGTGTCCAGAACTGGGTATTATTGCGGCTGTGTTCTTCTAACAGTTGAACTGGATCGAGTTGCGATCGCTCTTTTTTTACTATCTCAATTAACTTAGTGCCAAATCCCTCCACTTCCCCCAAAGCTAGTGCTGGAGCCTTCCACGCCTCGGCTAGAGTACCGAAATGTTGTTGTACCCGCTTGAGTAATATCGGTCCTACACCATTAATTTGCGACCATGCCAACCAGTAAGCCCGTTCTTGTTGCACTTAACTATTCCGTTTACAATTTAAACTTACAGCGATCGCTGCTAACTTATTTTTCCCGTGAATTGATTTAAATTTATTACTATTCCTAATTTATATAACCATAGCTGCTACTAGTCGTGTCTCAAGAGCAACCTGTCGATTTAAAGGGAGAATATATCGAACATCTACATCTCCTCTCCAGCGATATAGCAGGATGGGATAGTCTTAATCTCATCTATGAGTTAGAACCTGCTGGTGAAATGCCAGAAACTTGGTTAGATCGGCATATCCTGATTATCTGTCTGGGGAATTTTCGGGCTAATTTAAAGCTTAACGGCAGTTGGCAATGTCATGATTATGCTAGAGGCGATATTGTTCTTTTTCCAGCCAATGAACTATTTCCCAAAGCACAGATAGATCGAGAAGTTCCCTTAATCGAACTTTTCCTAGAACCTGCAATTATTACTCGGAGTATCTCTGAAGCTGTCGATACAGAGAAAATTGAACTTATACCACAGTTAAAGTTACGAGATCCTCTGATTCAACAGATAGGACTGGCGTTAAAAGCTGAATTAGAAGTAGGAGGCGTAGATAGTCGGCTGTATGCAGAGTCGATGGCAACAGCACTTTCATTACATTTGCTGCGGCGGTATTCGTCAAGGAAACAACAGATTAGATCCCGTACGGGAGGATTACCCAAGTATAAGTTAAGGAAAGTAATAGATTACATCCAAGAACATTTAGACCAAAATCTTACCTTGGCTGAACTTGCCACCCTAGTACAGATGAGTCCTCATTATTTCGCCAGCTTGTTTAAGCAATCGATGGGACTGACACTCCATCAATATGTAACTAAATGCCGCATTCATAAAGCAAAACAGTTACTGCGTCAAACCGAGTTACCAATTATTGAAATTTGTCAGAAAGTAGGGTTTGAGAGTCAGAGTCATTTTACTAGAGTCTTTCGTCAACAGAACGCAATGACACCAAAAGCTTATAGAAATTATTTTTAGGCGATCGCAAGATTAGAACATTTTTCGGAAGAACAGGCAAGACAGCGCTCGCTCTAGCTCTCTAAACTTAATATGCAAGCTTTTCGATATTTTTAATCTATATATGTTCGCCCTCATCCTGCTGATTCATGGTATTAATGAACAAGGTATGCGCGTAGCTATCAGAGCAACTGCTCGTACTTCCTGTCTACTTTTTCTTGGTGCTTTTGTCGCTTCGACACTGCGTAGGATTTGGTCGAGTAAACTGACGGAGTGGTTGCGCACTAACCGCCGTTATCTGGGAGTTTCTTTTGCTGTATCCCATGCTTATCATGCCCTAGCAATTATCGGTTTGGCGATCGTTACTGCTGAGGATGCTGTTCAAACCGACCATGGTGGCAATTTAGGTTATTTCTTTATCATTGCCATGACGGCAACCTCCTTTCAATCCACTGCCGCTTGGCTAGGACATCGTGCTTGGCAGATTTTACATACTGTAGGGATGTACTATCTTTGGCTGGCGTTTACCTATGCTTTTAGTCTAAGACTTAACGAATCGATTTTAATTTATACACCCTTTGTTGGATTATTGATTTTAGCAATGATACTTCGTCTGATTGCGTCAAAACTCCGAAGTCGACTAAACAGAGAAATTATTTAGCTTCTATAGCAGTACTAAATTATTTATTTATTACTACACAGGAGGCAGAATGAGGAGAGTAGTGAGTGGGGATTGGGGAGTAGGGAGTAGGGAGTAGCTTCCATTGCACCGACTCCCGATTCCCTTTTGAACTTTGAACTTTTTAAATTAGCCCTGATACGCCTAACTTTTTTCTACAATAAAGAAAAAAAGATGTAATGTAGAAATGGCTCTCAATATCAAAAACGCAGAAGCAGATAGGCTGGCTAGAGAATTAAGTCAACTGACTGGAGAAACGATTACAGAGGTAGTAATCAAGTCTTTGCAAGAAAGATTAGACAGGGAACAAAGCAAACAGACTACTCCAATACCTCTGCAAGAAGAACTATTCAATATTGCCAAACGCTTTCAGGCACTTCCTACTTTAGACGACAGAAGTGAAGAAGAAATTCTCGGTTATAGCGATGGTTATTGATACTTCGGCAATTTTGGCAATACTTAACTTAGAGTCAGAAGCAGAGGTATTTACAAATGCGATCGCCAACGATCCGCTCCGCCTTCTTTCTGCTGGTACTGCTTTAGAAATTTCAATTATTGTTAAAGCACGTAAAGAAGAAGTAGGAATTAGAGAATTAGATTTTTTTATCTACAAAGCAGCTATTAATACGCTCAATTTTGATGAAAATCAGTTGAAAATGGCTCGCTATGCCTTTTTCAAATATGGCAAGGGTAGACATCCTGCCAGTTTAAATTTTGGTGATTGTTTTGCCTATGCCTTGTGCAAAACTTCTGGACAACCATTGCTATTTAAAGGCAACGATTTTAGTCAGACTGACATTATTGCGGTAGTTTAGGGATTTGCGTCCTAATTTTTGAACTTTAATAACTGTTCCCTGTTCCCAAAGAGCTGTGACGCGAATCGAATTCGCGTCCTTGTAAGCCCCGTCGTTCCCTAAAAACCTTATCTAAAAAACTAAAGTTTTCCAAGTAAACGCGGTTTAAATTATTGGAAACCCTTACTTTTTTTCTTTTTCTTTTTAGTTTTAGATTTTTGTACTTGTGCTACTGCTTCGGTAAACAAATCGTGTAAATGTTGAGGCACGCTCGCAATTTCGGGTAGGGTTGGTTCGAGGCGTTTTTCATATTTTTTCAGAGTTTCTGGTAAATCCCGTTCGAGATTGTAATCGGGAAGATTGAGGGTAGTTTGCAAAACTTTTTCTAACTGAGGAGCATATTGCTGTTGTAGCTGCTGCCAAATATAGTAGTTAATCTGGGGGTCTTCTAGATATTTGCGTACTAATAGTTGACAAGTTTGATTTTCTTCTGATGCTTCTGATGCCAAAAGAGTAGTTAACTTAGTGTAGGTAGAAAGATACATCTGTCCCCAGCGAGGATGAGAAAAAACCGTAACTTGTTCGGCTTGTTTTATTTCCGGCGGTAGCTCGATTTTGGACGTGACGAGGGATAATTTTTCCTTACTTTTAAGCATTTTATCGACAGCCTCTGCTTCGGCACCAACGGCTACAGCTGCTTCTTCTATTTCTTCCTCATCTGCTCCCGTTTCCCGAATTAACTCCTGTACAGATTTCGAGCTATCGATGCCTGCTAGTCTTCGCTCGCTCATTTTAGCTTGCAACTCGCCCAGTTGTTGATTCAGTTTGTATCCTGGTAAAGTAAGGCGATCGCTCCCGAAAAAATCAACAAATTCTTGATGATAAATGACAACGGATTCCCAAGCTTGTTCTAACAAATCGGGTGCATCGCCATAGAGGGAATCGGGATAGTTGCGTTTAAATTCACCAATGGCAACTGCTAACTTGGGTTGGCTCAATCTCCCTTTAGTAATAAAGTCGCTAAACAGCATCCAATTGCGATAGCCGCTTTGCGGCTCTGCCTTCGGCAGCTCGTCGAGGGGTGCAATTCGGGTTAGGAGAATTTCTCCTCCTTGCCAGCGCGACTTTTCGTTAGTTGGTATGTTGGGAGATAAGAAAACGCGGTAATGCTTGGCAGTTAACCAGTTCATTAACTCCAAGCAATCGGGTAAAATTTGCTTGATTTCAAATAACCCAGTAAAACTATCTTGCCATTTGTTGAGGAGGTTGCGATCTCCGTCAGTCAAATCTGTTGCTTGAGCCAAAAAAAGTTCTATCGGTGTTTTTTCTCCTACTTTACCTGCTGTAATAAAAGTATCGAGAATTAAATTTTGTTGCTTAATGCCATAGCGTTCTTTGTTCCCCTGTTGAGCAGCATAGGATTCTAGAGCAACTGCAATTTCTCCTTCGGCATCGTAAACAAAATCAACTAAAGCCTGCTTCAGTTCAACAGCTCGTTCTAACTGGGGGTTCATAGCGATCGCTTTTTCTTTTTTTCCTCAATTCACTATACCGTAGAGAATCAAATTCGGCTCTACATCTTAAAGATAGATCGCTTTTTCTGACCTGCGCTAGAAGACAGACAGATTTAAATTCAACAAACTAAATGTCAAATATCATAATTTATTTTTAAATTTATTTCTGGAGAAAAATGAAGTGAATATACCTTCTTGGCTAATTATCGGAGCTGTAACTATTTTAGTAGCTCTGGCAGGCAACTTACTTTCGTCCCGAGATAGACGCTGGTTTAAACGCTTGCGTCGCCCGCAATGGTTAACTTTTGAACCAGCCATTCCCTTTATTTGGATATTTGTCTTTATCTGCGGTGCTTGGTCTGCTTATCTAGTTTGGGAAGCTACTGCAAGCTGGTTTTTAATGGCTTTTTACTTATTAGTAGAAGTTTTAATTATTGCTTATACTCCTGTCATGTGTAAGCTGCGTAGTCTAAAAGTAGGAACGATTATTGGCGGTACGGGTTTCTTTTTCGGTTTATGGTTAGCTATAACTGTTCTTCCTATTTCTGGGCGGGCTACTTTGCTTCTACTTCCCTATCTCGTTTGGAGTCCTATCGGCACTTATGTCACTTGGCAAATGATGCGGCTCAATCCGGCTGATAGTTAATGCCTTAATCTAACTTTTGATATACCCTCTTAAGAATATTTAGTCTAAGACTATCTATTTTTTCAGACAACTGATAGATGTCTTAAGTTCAATATTTAAGCAAAAATATAAGGAAAATTTATAGCTTTATCCTTATTTCTCTAACCGAGTAAATCGAGCATGAAACAAAAAAGGGAAACTATTGAGATGGAAAGCAGAAAACTCTAAATTTAGTAAGAGGAGCGAGCAGTTTGATAACATCCTATTAGTTTTAATCATATTCGCTTAACTTAAGTAGCTGTTAAAAAATTAAATCGATTAGTTATTAGCAGTAAAATTACCGAGTCTCCTGCGCGGGAACCAAGTTCCCGCGCCCGACTCGCTCAAACAATCAAATCAACAAAAGCAAAATCATGTTTCAGGCAGAAAACATAATTTTAAATATATCTACTACATCTCTCCTCGGACAGACAGTAGTCCCACCAACCCCAGCACCACCAGAAGCAGCAGCAGAAAGTACGGCTTTAATTTTTAGCGGACCTCAATTTTTTTCTGCCTTAGTGGCTGGAGTAATGCTGGCTTTTGCTTTTCAACTCCTGTTTACCAATCTAGGAGTTGCATCGGGAATTTCTTTATTGGGACGTTCTTCGGATTCAGATTCGCACGCGGATTCAGAGCAAAAACATTCGGCAAGTTTAGGCGGAACATTAAAAAGAATTGGTTTCGCTGTGGGTTTAGGTACATTAATCAGCGTGACATTGGCTCTGTTTTTGGCTTGTCTACTAGCAGTAAGGCTAAGTCTGTTTGTTTCTCCTGTATCGGGAGCAATTGTCGGCTTGGTAATTTGGGCAACTTTCTTTTCCTTGATGGTGTGGCTTAGTTCCACGACTGTCGGCTCTTTAATTGGCTCGGTTGTCAATACAGCAACTTCCGGAGTGCAAGCCCTTGTCGGCACGGCAACGGCAGCAATTGGTAGTAGGGCAGCTAGCGATCGCGTAGTAGCTACCGCAGAAGCAGCCGCAACAGCAGTAAGACGCGAATTAGGCGCGGCAATCGACCCCGTAACGATGCGGGAAAATGTAGAAGAGTTACTGCAAAGCGTCAGAAAGCCAGAGTTAGACATAGAACAAATTACCAAAGATTTCGAGCGATTGCTAGAGGATGAGGAGTTAGATGTGCTCGCCAATAACGATAGGCTGCGGGAGATCGATCGCCAAACCTTTGTGCAGTTGATTAGCGATCGCACCGACTTGTCTAAAAGAGAGATCGATCGCATTGCCGATCGCCTCGAATCTGTCTGGAAGAACAAAATTAATAAATCATCCTCTTCCGGTAATCCCGTAGCCGAATTGGCTAATTACCTAAAGTCAGCTAGCAAAGAAGAATTACTAGGCAGCGATCTAAGTCAGCAACTGAAGCGTCTGAGAGAAGATATAATGCCCCGTCGGCAGTCACAATCTCAACAAGGTAGCGGTCCTCTAACTCAAGTGGCAACTATGGGCTTAAATAGTCTCATCGGTATGTTAATGGGTCGTACCGATCTATCTGATTTAGATATAGAAAAAATTGTCGCTCAACTGCAACAAGCTAAAGATTTCTTAGGAGAACAAACCGATAAAGTTGCCACTCAAGTAGGAGTAAAAGAACCTACTCCTTTCAGTCCCATCCGCTCGGATATAGAAAACTATCTGCTCAACGCCTATCCCTGGCAGCTAAAACAGTCTAACTTAAATGTAGAATTTCGCGATCTGTTCTACGACCCCGAAGCCGATCCCCAAGCAGTAATAAATCAGTTGCAAAGCATCCAGCGGCGCGATTTTGTCGAGCTGCTCGAACAAAAAGGTCTGCTGACTCAAGAGCAAATTCAATCTACGGCTGACCAACTCGAAGCCATTCGCTTAGAAGTACTCGCTACAGCAGAAGCAGCAAGAGAAAGAGAAGAGAACATTGCCTTACTGGCAGAAGTAGAAAACTATCTCGTCAATACGCCTAAAGAAGATTTGTCGCCAGAGAAAATTTGGCTTAACTTCAAGCCTATTCTCGAAAATCCTGATATTACCCACGACCAGTTAAATAATCGCCTGATGCAGCTCGATCGCCCGACTTTCGAGCGACTATTAACACAACGAGGGGATCTAAATGAAGTTGAAATTTCAGCGATTATTACGGAGTTAGAAATGACTCGCGATCGCGTTTTGCAAGAATCACGGGAAACGTTTGGTGCAGCTAAAGCTAAAGCACAAAGACAGTGGCTTCACGTGCAATCCTATTTGCGAGATACGGGCAAAGAGGAACTCAACCCAGAAGCAATTAAGCGAGAGCTCCAGCTACTCCTCGAAGAACCGGAAGCAGGTACTGCTGCCCTCCAAGCCAGATTGGCTCAATTCGACCGCGATACCCTCGTTAAGTTGCTGAGCCAACGTCAGGATGTCAGCGAAGAAGAGATCGAAAAAATTATCGACGAGGTTGAAGGTGTCTGGATTCAGGCCCGTTCTCTACCAGGACAATTGATGGGTAAAGCCGAACAGCAATACGAACGAGCTACATCTGCTATTGCTCAATATTTGCGGGATACGGGGAAAGAAGAACTCAATCCCGAAGGAATCAGAAATGATTTAACCTTGCTCCTGAATGACCCCAAACTCGGTGCGAGAGCTATTCGTCATCGTCTCGCCGAGATGGATCGCGACACTTTAGTTCAGTTACTCACCCAACGGGGAGATCTAAGCGAAGAGCAAGTCAACAATATTATCGACGAAGTACAATCTACTCTGCGCAATATTGCTAGAGTACCGCGAAGATTAGCAGTCAGAACTCAAGAGAAAGTACAGGACTTCCAAAGCGCGATCGCTGACTATCTTCGTTCTACTGACAAAGAAGAACTTAATCCTGAAGGCATCAGAAGGGATCTAGAATTGCTACTCAGAGATCCTCGTTTGGGAACCCAGAGTCTCAAGGATAGGCTGTCTCATTTTGACCGAGATACGCTGGTGGCATTGCTGTCTCAACGGGAGGATATTAGCGAAGCAGACGTTAACCGGATCGTCGACCAAATCTTATCGGTACGCGAGCGCTTTATGTCACAACTACAAGCCATTCAAGCCAGAATTCAGTCGGTTATCGACCGTATTTTGGCTAGAATCCGCGCCTACCTCAATGGCTTGGAGCGTCCCGAACTCAATTATGATGGTATTAAACGGGACTTACAAACGTTGTTTGACGACCCTCAAGCAGGTTTTGAAGCACTCCGAGACCGCTTCTCTCAAATTAATCGCGATACTTTAGTAGCTGTTCTGAGTTCTCGCGACGACATTTCTGAAGCTGATGCCAACCGCATGATCGATCAAGTGGAAAGGACGCGCGATCGCATCTTACAAAGAGCTGAACGGATTCAACAACAAGCCCAACTGCGCCTCGAAGAAGCCAAACTGCAAGCACAAAAACAAGTAGAAGAAACCCGCAAAGCAGCAGCAGCAGCTTCTTGGTGGCTTTTCTTTACCGCCCTGATTTCGGCCGCAGCTTCTGCCGGTGCAGGTGCTCTTGGGGTAATTGACTAGATTAAAAGAAGAAGGGAAAGGGGGACAGTTAGTCAACAGTTATCAGTAAGCAGTGAACGGGTATTAGGTTTTAGGTGGTAGGGGCGAATAGTCATTCGCCCTTTTGCTAGTTTATGCTTCCTAATCTTTCTATCTATTGATAGAACTTTTTTTGACTGGGTGACTTCTTGACTCATGACTGAAGACTAGAGACGTTTTCCCTTTTAACTCTTCCCCAGAAATATTAAACTTTCTTATATCTTTAGTAGGAATCCAACCAATAAACCAGTCTGTTAAGTTAGAAAAGTTACACTAACAACTTGTAACTTTTCTAACTTAGATTTATGAATTCCAGTCAAGATGAAGAGCATAAGGGAAAAATTTTACTGGTAGACGATCGCCCCGATAATTTAAAACTTTTATCTTTAGTTCTGGAGCAAAAAGGCTATTACACTCAGGAAATTGTCGATGGATATACAGCGATCGAAGTAGCACGAGAAATCGTGCCTGACTTGATCTTGCTCGATATTATGATGCCTAAAATTGATGGTTATCAAGTCTGCTTATCACTAAAAAAATACAGTCAGACCAAAGAAATTCCCATTATCTTTTTAAGTGCTGTCGATGACACTATCTACAAAGTCAAAGCTTTAGAGTTAGGAGGTGCAGACTACATTACCAAACCATTTTCTCTAGATGAGGTAGTAGTCCGCGTCGAAAAACAAATAGAAATTCAAAGATTACAAAAGCAACTTCAACAGCAAAATGATTTATTACAACAAGAAATTTACAAGCGTATTCAAGCTGAAACTGCTTTGCGTCGAGCTAACCAACAATTAAAATATCTTGCCACAACAGATAGTTTGACCGGAACTGCCAATCGTCGTCGATTTGATGAATATCTCAAACAGGAATGGCAACGATTGACTAGGGAACGAGCACCAATAGGTCTGATTGTAGGCGATATAGACTATTTTAAACTCTACAACGATACTTATGGTCACCAGGCAGGCGATCGCTGTCTGCAACAAGTAGCTCGAGCTATTCTTAACTCGGTAAAGCGTTCTGCCGATTTAGTTGCTCGTTACGGAGGTGAAGAGTTTGCCATAATTTTACCCCGTACCCCTCTTGCTGGTGCAATTCATGTCGCTCACAAGATTAAGACAGCAGTTAGACAACTGAACAAACCTCATGAGAAATCTCCGGTAAGCAATTTTGTCACCGTTACTCAAGGAGTGACAGAAACTATTCCCTCTCACGAAAAGTCTCCTGAAGTTTTAATTAAAGTAGCCGATAGAGCACTATACGACGCTAAGAAGCAAGGAAGAGATTCTATTGTCTCTTATCCTTTGTCATGAGATAGGACAATTTAGTATTCGGTACAATTAAGTTATTAATATCAAATCCGGGTAAACAATCACAATCTCTGTAGGGGCTAACGGCTGTTCGCCCCTACTTAAAAACTAATGCGTTCTATTCAACCAAAAAACGCTGTAATTATTGTGACATCTCGCCGCAAGCACGGCAAACGAGCTTTTAATCATCACTAAAATTTTGGGCTAGATTAAAACAGAGCTTGCCAGGCTGTTTTATGGATTCTATTTCTGAAATTTAGAATAGTTAATTGTCCAATTCTTTAGCAAATAGTAGAAACATGAGTGTCAAGATCCGCTTTTTACCAGACGATATCACTGTTAAAGCCGAACCTGGAGAACCGATCCTCCAAGTAGCACAAAGAGCTGGTATATTCATTCCTACTGGTTGTTTGATGGGTTCTTGCCATGCCTGCGAAGTCGAACTAGATGACGGCAGTACTATCTGTTCTTGTATCAGTGCCGTTCCCGTCAATAAAAAAGAGCTAACCATCAATCTTTATGACGATCCTTTGTGGTAAATGAAACTTTGTTTTGAGTAAGTTATCGTCTTGCTAAAATTACGTAATCATCAATAACGTAATGAGAAGTATAATTTTGTCCTAAATATTTTTGTTGCAGTGCAGTGAGATAAATTTGTGGTGATAAATTTTTGTAAGCAAACTGATAAAAATTTGATTTGCTTGGCGTTCTTTTACCTGTTGAAGTCAAATATTTGTACCATTCTAATTTTAAATCTAGTTCTTTAAGGAGCATTTGAATAACCATTTGTTCTCGTTCGATATCTTCACTGTGAAATACACCATAAAGATTAAAAAGATTAAATAATTTCCTTCCCTGAATAATTAGCAAGACATAACCATCATGAGCCAAGTTATTCTGAAAAATTTTTTGATAAATTTTGTGAGAATTATATCGATCTTGGGATTCGTAAAAAAAACAGTGAGAAATAACAATAAAATCAAAGAATTTTTCGGGCAATTTAGCAGCATAATTAACATAATCGAAAATATTAACTGTATGGAAACGAAAATAAGCATTAATAGATATGGGTAAAGATTCTATATACTTGCGCCAAAATTGCAATCCTAGATATTGTAATCGATCTTGTTGCTCTAGAGAATAATAAGAAATATGCATTTGAGGAAGAGCAAAAAAGCCATAAGTACTCAACAGTAATAAAGCTAATCCATAAATTGTCGTGCCAGGACCCGCTGCAATATCTAGTATTTTTAGTTTATAATAAACTCCCGTTCGTGTTCGGGAAAAGTGGGAAGGAGAGGAGTAATCGTAATAGAGAATCTAAGATCGTGGTTTGTGTCGCAAGAAATGCTATGTCTGAGTTTGCCAATAGCTTGTAGTCTGGCTTTAATACTTGGCGATCGCGGTTCAAAATCCTGCCTGACTGGTTCGCTACCAGTGGGAATACTCATATTAATCCGCAAACGCTCGAATTGTCCTAATAGATCGATATCTCTCGTAATCATGGGACTACGAGTTTGAATCACTAGGGTTGGTTGGTAGGGCAGCATTACCTTTAACAATTCTCTGGTTAGCTGTTGTTTAGCTTCCAAGGGTTGATAAGGATCGGTAACGCTGCTAAGATAAATACTGGGAGTATGATGGGGACGTTTCTTGTGCCATCTAGCTAACTCTTTCTCTAAAATTTCTACTGCATTCTCTTTAACTACTACCCAATCTCCCCAAGCCTGACGCAATTTAGGATCGGGACTAAAAGCAGCAGCATAACAATAACTACAGCCATACTGACAGCCACGATAAGGATTTAAGGTAAAGTCGTAAGCACTAATAAATCCAGTAGCTTTGTTGAGAAGCGATCGCGCCTTGACTTTATAAATATCCGCACTAGCAAATTTTTCTTGAACTATCCACTTTTTTATAGACATTAACTATGAAAAATTAATACCTCATACCAGTCATCAATCATCCATCCATGATATTTCTTTTATTTAGAATCGGCAAGATAGCAATATTATCTGAAGTCCTCTGGAATAATTACATTTAGGTTGGAAAGCTATTTCATTTTTATCCTAAATGGACCAAGAAATTTATTTATTCGCTTAAAACTTAAGTCCGTATTATAAGACTTTTGCTATGAGACAGAGAATTTATTCTCTGTCTGTAGTTGCTTAGTATTAGTCATACTAATTAACAAGATATCCATAAAAAATTTAAAAATAAAATTACTTATCTACAAAAAATAAACACGGATGTTGAAGATTCTTTATCCGTGCTTATTAATATTTTTGCCAAAATTATTAATAAAACAAATTCTAACTATACTGTTCTTCTGTGTCTAAATTAAACAACATTTGTAGCGACTGAAGACAGCGACGGCGAGCTTCTATATCTTGTTGAGCTCTCAACTGTACCATAGGTTCGTGAAGAATCTTATTAACAATACCTCTGGTTAGAGCTTCAATTACTTCTTGATGTTTTTCGGCAAATTCTGAACCCAAACGGGATAATGCCTTTTCCAATTCTTGCTCGCGAATGCTTTCTACTTTAGTGCGCAAGCAGCTAATTGTGGGGACGGTTTCGAGCGATCGCCACCATAAGATAAAGTTTTCTACTTCTTCTTCGAGAATTACTTCTGCTTCTTGAGCTAGATGTCGACGACTTGCTTGGTTGGCAGCGACTACAGCTTTAAGATCGTCAACGTTATAGGCAGCAATATTAGCCAGATTGTTGACATCGGCTGCTACGTTCCGAGGTACGGAGATATCGATCGACATTAGAGATTTTTCTGTTGGGATAGCAGTTTCTAATTTGGCTCGATCTATGATAGGTTCGGTTGCACCGGTGCTGGTAAAAACAATATCCGATGCCGCGATCGCGCTCATCATTTCAGAGAGAGGATGAATTAATAAATCTACTTCCGGAAATTTTTCGGCTAATTCTTGCGCTCGTCGGTGAGAACGATTGACAATGGCGATGTTTTTTGCACCTTTAGCTAGCAGATGTTTGACTAATAGACAAGCCATTTTACCCGCACCGATAATAGTGATGCGATAGGCGGCTAAGTTTTCTACTTTGGTTTGGGCTAGTTCTACGGCAGCGGAACTAATGGAAACCGCACCCGTACCTATACTAGTTTCACTACGTACTCTTTTACCAGCAGAGATGGCTTGTTTGAAGAGGCGGTCTAAAAGCCGTCCCAATCCTTTGTATTTCTGTGCCAATTTGTGGGTATTTTTGACCTGAGCTAAAATTTGTCCTTCTCCCAATACCAAACTTTCTAATCCAGCAGATACTCGCATCAAATGACGGAGAGCATCTTCATGCAAAAGGGTAAATAGATGTCTTCTTAACTCATAAAGGGAAATTTTACCTTTTTCTGCCAAAAATTGCGTGATTTCTACTACTCCCTGTTCGGTTTCTTTGATAATGGCATAGATTTCCAGGCGGTTACAGGTACTGATGATTGCTACTTCTTCTACATGAGGATAGCTCCGCAACTGCGCGATCGCCTCTTCCATTTTTGCTTCTGGAATACTGAGTTTTTCTCTTACTTCTACAGCAGCGGTTTTATGACTGAGACCGACAACTACAATATTCATGTGTTCTTCTCAAGGTTTTTGCTTAAACTAATTTGACTTAAATATGTGGTCGATAGCCGAAGAATAATTTAGTATCTGTATCATTCAAAGAAATTTTAAAGTGAGGAAAAAAATCAAGAAAAAGTAAAAAGCAAAAAACTAAATATTGCTTTTGCTTTTTACCTTTTAGCTAACCATTACTTCAATTGCAAGCTCTTCGGCTGCTCAAACATGTGTACTGTATCTACAAAACGAGCTGTTTTAGATTGGGAAGAAATAACCAAGCTTTGGGTTCTGGCTCCGCCTTTGAAAAAACGTACCCCTTCCATCAAAGTACCTGGAGTAATTCCACAGGCGGCAAACAAAACCGTCTGACCACCAGCTAATTCTTCAGCATTGTAAACCCTGTCTGGGTCATTAATGCCCATCTCTTTTAATCTAGCAATATTGTTCTCTTTGCTTTCACCGATCAAGCCAGTTTTGACTATTTCCGGATCGTAAATTAACTGTCCTTGGAAATGACCGCCGAGACAGCGCATGGCAGCAGCAGAAATTACTCCTTCTGGGGCAGCACCAATACCCATTAGAGCGTGAATATTAGTACCCGAAAAGGCACAAGATAGAGCAGCAGAAACATCTCCATCGCTGATCAATCTTACTCTGGCTCCGGCTGCGCGAATTTCTTGGATTAAATCTTGATGACGGGGACGATCCATAACCACGACGACTAATTCCTCAACAGCCCGACCCAGACATTCGGAGAGGATTTTGAGATTTTCGGTAGCGGATTTATTAATATCTACATGACCCTTAGCTACTGGGGGTGCAGCTAACTTTTTCATATAGAAATCAGGAGCTGCGAATAAACCGCCTTTTTCCGAGATTGCCAATACTGCCATCGAACCTGGCTGACCGTATGCCACTAGATTCGTACCTTCGCACGGATCCACAGCAATGTCAATTTCTACCAGCTCATCTGGGTTGCAGTACTGTTTCGCATCTTCGCGGGTACAAATGCCTACTTCTTCACCGATGTAGAGCATGGGAGCATCGTCCCGTTCCCCCTCACCGATGACGATGCGACCTCGCATGTAGATTTTGTTCATCCGCTCCCGCATGGCTTCTACTGCGACTTGGTCGGCAGTATTTTTATCGCCTTTGCCCATCCATTTGGCTGAGGCGATCGCAGCTTGTTCGACTACCTCAATAATTTCTAATCCGAGGGTATTTTCCACCAAGATTTTCCTCCCTACTCCATATTTTCCCAGCTTATGGGATGCCTACTCAAGTCAAAAGTCTATCAGAGAGAGGTATACACTTCGATATTTTTTAAGATTTGATAAGTTGTATGACAAATGCGCTCTTTACTCGAAAAAGCAAGACTGCTTAAAAATTTCGTTGATATCGAATCTGTACTTCATTAAAAATGTAGTCATAAGTTGCTCTAACAGAAGAGTTGCGATCGATTTGGTAAACCCCTTCTAAGAATGGATAGACGCGTAAATAATCTAAACCAATCTCTCGACCTACACCGACAACAAAATTTTCTACTTGATAGAATAGATTTCTTTGAATCGGAGCAATAACAAACTGAGCTACGCCAAATTCAATCAATTCTTCTGCATTACTATCCTGTAATTGTTCGGCTAACTCTAAAAACTCTTCACCCAGCAAACCAATAATTTCTGCTTCGCTGCGAGAAGGAATACTAGTTAATTCAACTGCGGGAGAAGTAAGGATTTGGCGATCGCGATCTCCTTCTACAATAGCTACATTAATACATCTTTCGAGTCGGTTTAATTCAGCTGGAGTATAGCCTACCGTATCTTCTATGACTGGGGATTCGGCGTTAACTCTACAGGTAGCAGGTGCTGGTTGACCCAAACCAGGTAATAACTCTTGTGCCTCTCCATCGATACTTAAAGTGACATTGATTATATCTGTTTGACCTACTTGAGAAATTGGATCGGGGATTTCATTAGCACCCGATTCTAATAGGCGGAGGTTTCTTAATTCGGAAACTTCGGTACCTAATTGAACGTCAAGATAAGGATTGAACAAACCCTCTTGGGGAGTAAAAACAATAGTATTTTCGCGATCGCGAGCTAGAGAAAAATTATTAGCCAACAAATCTACATCTGCTCGAGTTATCAGAAGCGTACCTTCTGGTTCGAGGCTAGCAAGAGTATCGTAAATTCCATTAAGGATTAAATCGCCTTCTACAACAACATTATAAAGAGGTTGCTGTTGTACTCTAAAATTCTCTAAGTTGACGCGCAAATTATTTAATCTGGCTAGGATAGGAGGCAGGGGCGGAGTTTCTTGGAGTTGACCGTTCAACATGGTAGGAGTAGCTTGCTCGTCATCGCCTTCAGGGATAAAAGCATTGCCATTCAATAAATTCACTCTGCCGTCAATTACCGGATTGAGGGCAGTACCAGTTATTACTACTTCTCCATTAATTCCTCCTGCGTATAGCCCTTCAAGGTCAATTTCTTCCCCTTGTGGAATATTAACGGTTAGGGGATTATCGATATTTGCTAATGGTTGCAACAGGGGCAAAGTTCCTGCCGCAGTCAATCCACTGTTGGCAAAAGTCCCCGTTAGAGTTTCAACGTCAAGAATTCGGTTCCTGAGGAAAGCTCGACCACTAACGTTGAGAGATTCTCCCAAAGCAGTAATTTGAACTATGGCATCTTGCAAAGTTACTTCACCAGTAGCAGTTAGATCGTGCAGGATGAAATCTCTAGCTAAATCTATACGTCCCCGTGCTTGTAATTGTGCTTCTCCTTCTCCCCCAAGCCAGACCAAGTTTTCTTGAGTAAAGGCACCCAGTAAGGCAAGGGCTTGGGTGCCTAGTTGAGCATTTAGGCTAAATACGTCATTAGTTTGTGGTTCGATAGGAAAAGGAATGCTCGCTTCGATTTGAATTGAATCTGGTGCAGTAGTGTTGAACTGCAGTTGTTCATTAGCGTAATTAAAGTTGCCTACAATTGTGTCTAGTAAAGCGCGACCCCCAAAGGCAGGATTAGCTAAGGCGATATCCCCCTCAATCTGGGGTTGAGTTAAACTACCTCGAATCGTTCCTGAAGCATCGATTATCCCAGCTACGTCTACGGGTATATTGACAAAGTTATCTACTTGGTCGAGAGAAAGGTTAGTTACTTGGAAGCTAGCATCTTGTTGTTGGGGAGAGAGTCTTCCTTCTAAAGATAAGAGTGTATTGCCAACCTGAGCGGTAGTGGTTTCTAAATTAACTACACCGTCCTCAAAAATACCGCGAACCAGTAATTGGTCGATGGGAATAGTTTGAATTTGTTCTGTAATGAAACCGAGGGGTTCGACGATGTTAGCAAAAGCTCGTTGAGGTTGCCACTGCCAATCGCTACCTTGAACGTCAAAGTTAATTGCGGGTGTAGTTATAGTTCCAGCCAACAGCACTTCTCCCGTGTAACCTCCCCGTATATCTAACTGAGTGGGAACTTCTCCTGCTTGTCTTTCGGCAGCGATCGCTTGAATTCGGCGTTCGATCTCTTGTAACAAGCGGAGCTTTTGGGCAATGGATTCATTCACAGCTTCAATTGATTCGGGCATTACTGCTTTTGCCTCGGCATATTCGGGAGTTTGGAATAAGCGAGCCAAGTCTTCGATCTCAAACCAGCGAAAAGCTGTCAGCAGATCTTGGATGTATGCTTCGGGAATATTTAGCCTGCCGTCGAGTTGTCCCGAATCTAAGTTCAAGCTGCCTACAAAATTATAAAGACTATCTCCTAGCTCTAGAGATGCTGTAGTTACTTGAGCCAGATTGGCATCGTCGTCATAAGCAAACTCAGCTTGAAATCGGTCTGCTTCAATATAGCCAATGGCAGGTCGCGCGACCTGTATTTGTCCTACGGTGGCTAGGGTAAAGAGATTGACATCGACTTCTCCCGTAGCGTCTCCTGCTAATGGACCTTCAATACCTAAAGGTTGACCGGGGGCAAGATTGAGTAGAGCGAGGGGAAAGTTGAGAATATCGAGAGAAAAGAGGTCTTCTTGACGTTCTCCAACAGCTATTACAGGTTCGGCTGTTCCTTCTCCTTGACGCAGTTCTACTCCAGTAGGTAAGTAAGGAAAACGACAGCGATCCTCAGTACAGGGTTCGGCTGCTGCAGCGATTACGTCTCTATTTCCTCGTAGATCGATCGCTAGTTCATCTCCCGAGACTAGATTTAATTCTCCCGTTAAAACTGGTTCAAAGACTACGTCATTAAAAGCAAAATTGTCTAGACGCAAATCTCCAATTAGAGCTAGATTACCCGGTTCTAAAGGGGCTGAGAGCAAGTTTCTGCCATCGAGTCTGCCTTGAAAATCCGCTTGTCCGCTTAGGTTGACTCTCTCTGCTAACAACTGGTTATCACTAGTTGCTTGGGCAATTAATTGATCGATGGGGAGGCGATCGAAATCAATTAGAGCATCGAGATCTAAATTGACATTAGCTATGTCCGGATTGGTCGTCAGATTGGCTAAAACTAAATTACCCCTAGCATCTAGCTCTTGTTCTCCTAATTGCCCTGAGAAATTATTTACTTGAATGGGAAAAAATTCCTCTGTTCTTAGGAGCGGATTAAGATTACCAGCCAAATTAACTCGGGCATCTAGAGGATCTAAGTCTAGGGGTTGTTCTCTCTGGGGTAACAGCTCGGTTACTAGTAAAGATGTATTTAAATTATTGGCTGTGGCGTTAGCTTGCCATTGATTATTCAGTAAGTTGCCATTAACACGAGCCGTACCCTCGGCAACGAGCAAGTTAGCATCTACAGTTCCTTGAAAACTACTAAGATTAGGATCTTCACCCAGAGTAAGTAATTGCTGTAGTTGACCGGAAAGAGCGAGGCGACTCGACTGAATCGTCACTGGAATAGTTAGAGCGGGCACAAATTCATTTACGGCGATCGCCGATGTAGTAGCAACAGCGTCGATGATGCCTGCAGCAAGGGTACTTCTGACTGAGACATCGCTACCATCTACATTTAAAGCGAGATTGGCTCTGCCTTCAGTTCGATTGAGAACATCCTCATCGAGTACGCCAGATAAAACAATATCTCCAGTTTCTAGAGTAATCGGTCGATCGATAGTGAATTGGTCGGTTGCCAGTTGCGCTAAAAAGGGTGTAAGGGGAACCGAACTGGCAGCGATCGCACTTTGCCAAATTTGTTGTTCTAAGTTGGCATTACCTTCGACAGTTAATGTACCTTCCCCGATATTGACTCGTGTATCTCGCACGAGGATATTTTGTTCTCTCAAAAGAAGTGTTCCTCGACCGGAAATATTTTCAACCCCTGCCGTGGTAGCCTGGGGTATCTGCCATTGTACTCTTGCATCTGGTTGTCCTAAGGTACCTCCGGCATTTCCTCTGGCGTTCAGAGTACCTACGCTAATTTGTTCGGGCAAGGAGTAATAGGGAGCGAGAATCTGTTCTGTCGGCAATTGAGCTTGGAAATCAAAATTCAACGGCATGGCGTTGACATCTATGGCTCGCTCTTCGGCTAGAGATTCCCCAATATTAGTTTGAATAGTTCCTTTACCAGTAATCGTTCCTCCCACTAAGGGTGTAGCTTGCAAACTTTCGAGCACAAATCGGTTGAGATCGGCAGTAAAATCTGCGGTAACTTGCTTAAACTGGGTTTGGGCTAAAGTGACCGTTTGAGTATTATTAATCGTGCCCGTCAGCAAAGGTTCTCTAATCGCTCCTGTCAGTTGCATTTGGGCTTGCATCTGCCCTGCTAAATCGACTGGTAAATTTCCCGGTGCGATTTGCTCTATACTTGTCAGGCTAAAGGGCAAAATATCTATGCTGAGGTCATAACCCCGCTGCCAATTAAGCGTCCCTTTTATCTGGGCGACAATATCGGCAAGAGTTACTTGGGTATCTTGAACTCGGGCATCTTCGCCTTCAAAATCTAGTCGCGATCGCGCTGTTATGGGTGCGGATAAATCCGTTGCTTCTCCTTCTACTCCTTGAAGATTGACAAACCCTTCAACGTTGGCAGCGGCAATCTCCTCAAATGAAGGTATGTGGATATCTAAATCGGCGTTGAGAATACCGTTACTTAAACTAATCGGAGAATCGGGTATTAAAGATACTACATCAGCTAAAGCTAAATCTTCGACCAAAAGCCTGGTGTTAGTTTGACCCGTATCGAGGCGAGTATGTCCTCTTAGGGTCGCTTTGGCTTGAGCAATAGCCACATCCAAGTCATACTCTACCAGTTCTTCCTCGACAGGATTATATCTGGCACTACCGTTTAGTCCTATCTGAATGGGCGGCTGGTTATAAGGAACGGCAGTAATTTGTCCTTGTTCGATATTGCCAGTTAAATCTAGGTAGATTAGCGGTTCTCCCTCGCCTTCAGGCAAATCCAGATTCAACCACGTACCATCTGCTGCTTGTTCGAGATAAACTTCGGGTTGAATGAGGGTAATATCTAAAGGTAGAGTCCGGCGGAAAATGACGGGTAAAATATTAAAGCCGACTCTAATCTCGTCAACAGTAGCTTTATTAGGGGCGGTATCCGTTGGTCTGATAAAAGAAGGTCCGAAGGTAATCCCGGTGAGAGAAAAACTCTTTACTTCCCCTAAATCGACCGGCTGATTAATAACTTGACTCAGTTGTGTCTCCAGAAAAGGTGGTAGCCTATGTCTGACAACGTATTGCGTGCCCAAGTAAGCCCCTACGCCAACGGCGATCGTCACTGCAGCACCTAAAACTAACCTTTTCGATGGATGTTTTAGCCTCTGTTGCAGGCGTTCGTGCCAATTTTCTCTTTCTGGACTAGGGTTGGGGGGTCGATTGTCAGAGCCAGTCATAGCAAGGGGCGCAAAAAATACTACTTTTGAATTAATACATTTAAACGATTAAATCAAGTAAACAGCATCTTAACCTCCTCCAATCTTTACGCCTTCTTTCCTGCGGTGGAGAATTCTCTCTGGGAGAGAAAAATTCTGCTAAAACTGCTAACGACCAAGATAAGCGGCGGCAAATAGATTTAGCAACTCGACCGAGATCTCTCCCCGTCCGCTTCATCAACTAGTTGTGGCGCGGTGCGGCAGCACCCGCATTCGCGGGAGCGCTATAAGGCTCTAAAAAACCTTTGTCACGCCATTTTTGGATAAACCAATCGATAACCATGCATAGTTTTTCTTCTTCAGGTTCATAATACTTCTCGGTGGTAGGCATAGGAAAGAAATAACCAATTGAGTACAAAAACACCTCCAGATCTTGCTCTAAATTATCAATTTGAAATAATTGTGCCTGAATTCCTTCCTGTAAGATGTTCAAAATGTTATTCTTGACTGCCTTACCCTGTCCTTTCTGCAACTCTGGTTTCAGGCGAATCGCAGCACGAGCAAGCTCAGCAGCATGAGATCCACTAAGACGATTCTCTCGAACTGCACGGAAACGATTGACAAGATAAGCCTTAAGTTTTTCCGTCGCGGGCATTTGCGAGCGCAAAATCTTCTCAGTATCTGCAATATGTTGCCGAGTATAGGCTTCAGCCGTCGCAATCAAAATTTCATTTTTGTTTTTGAAATACAAATACAGTGTCCCGACCGCTATTCCAACATCTTCAGCAATTTCCTGCATCGTTGTTTTCCTGACCTCGTATTGATTCAGCCGCCGCTTGGCTGCATTCAAGATTGCTTCTCGTTTTGCCTCATCCAGTCGTTGCACGATCGGGTTAATATCTTTTCTGCACTGTGACTTTAATGCCATATTTCGGACGCAAAGTAAATCGCGGCTCGATTTCAATGGACTGATGGGGAACTAACTCAATACTAAAACGCTGGGCGATCGCTGCCAAAATCAGGGTCGATTCCATGAGTGCAAAATTCTTGCCAATGCAGGTGTGTGACCCCGCACCAAAGGGAAGATAAGCAAATTTTGGTCTTTGAATCACGTTTTCAGGCAGGAAGCGATCGGGATCGAATCGTTCTGGATTATCCCAAAACTCAGGATGACGGGAAATGAAATAAACGGCAATATTGAAAATTGACCCCTTAGGAATGAAATATCCCTGAATTTCGTCATCTTCTAGGGCAACTCTGGGTGCTAGCCCCAACCCAGGAGGGCGAAGGCGTAAAGATTCATCCAATACGCGGCGAGTGTATTGCAGTTGGGGTAGTTTCTCAAACGTTAGGTCATCCTCATTGAAAACAGTTTGTACCTCATCCAGTAGATTTGCCATCACATCAGGATGAGTCCCCAACAGATACCATGTCCAAGCCAACGTCGTTGCTGTGGTTTCATGTCCGGCATCGATTAATGTAATCACTTCATCGTGCAGTTGGCGATCGCTCATTCCTTCCCCAGTAACTTCATCCCGGACAGTTAAAAGCATCGATAGCAGATCGCGGTTATCTATCAGATTGTGACGGCGCGCCTGGATAATCTCTAGAACGACGCGATCGAGGGTTTGTTTTGCTTGACGAAACTTAAGATTTCGAGGAGTGGGTATCCAGACTGGCGGTGCAAGTGGAGTATTTATTCGGTAATAGACATATTCCAAAGCTGTCCGAAAGGCTTGTCCCAATCTGTTATACTCGCCACTGATATCTACGCTGAATAGAGCCGAACTGACAATCTTCAATGTGAGGCGCGTCATTTCGGCTGCAATGTCAATCACTTCACCTTCTGGCTTTTTTTCCCATTCGCGCAGGAGAGATTGCACACAACTCAGCATCACTGCATAGAGGTTGACCAGTTGCTTTTGATGAAATGCAGGTTGCATCAAGCGGCGGTGCTTGAGCCACAACTCTCCTTCACTGGTGAACAGCCCTTGCCCCTGGACTAAGCCCATCGGTTTTAGAAAGAAATCAGGCTTTCTGTATCGTTCTTGGTGGGTAGATAAGATATGTTCTGCGTGGTCTGGATGAGCCGCAAGGTAAAATGTAAAGCCCGGCACGATCGGCAAGCGGACTAAATCCCCATACTCGCGCCACAGGCGATCGAGATATTCAATCGGCTGGTGCTGAAGTTCTGAGAGTTTCAAGAGTAAATATCCTCGGGGTCCTGGTGGCAAGTGGCGATTGCGCTTTTCTATCACTTGGGCTGAAGGTGCTTGATTTTTAGACATGGGGTATTCCCACCTAATGAAAAATGAATATTTTAGACTATTATTCATTTTTGTGTTGAACACTAGTAGATAGTCTGTTACCATGCCTCCAATCGAATATTGAGCGGCATTACGGGGCGTGCAAGCGAGGGGTCGTGGGCTGAATTGTATTCAGCCCCTTGTGAACCCCTAGGGCTGTTTCATTCTCGTAAAAGTATAGATGGGGAAATAGGGAAATAGGAGGTTTTTTAGACAAATCATCTGGATTTTGACATTATTTATCGATTAATATTTTTGGTCAGTCAACCAATTGTGAGTAATTTCAGTTGCTTAAAAATAAGTTAATTTCTTGATATCTGCTCATTCCCCGGACTCCCTATCGCCCTATCTTCTAAAATCGTTAATTTATCGGACTTAGCAACAGCCCTGCCTTGTAAACCCCGTCCGCCCTCGAAAGGCAGAGTCAGACCCTTACTAATTGCTCAATTAAGAAATATGAATTTTGCTATGGGCATTAGTTACGAGGCGTACAAGCTCTGCTTCGCCTTCGAAGGGCGGAGTCAGCCTTTTACAAACACTAAGAATAAGCAAAACAAGAAATAATTTAATATTCCCCCTTAATCGTTGTTTATAAGCAAAGCCTGTCATTTTAATCAAGATGGTTTATGTTTATGATAATTCTGCTTGGCAGTTTAGCCTTCAGTACCCTTTTAGATAGAAATGAACCATCTATCCTCCGTTAGGAAAAAAACTCCCGCTAGAGTCAATCGTTGGTTTAAATGGTTATCTCCAGGACTGTTTGTCAAACGCTGGTTACTGATTAGTGCCAGTGGTTTTTTACTCACTGTTTTAGGAATAGCTATTTGGAGCAAACTGACACCGATCTATCGCTTACTTGAGTTTATTTCCTCTCTGTTTGAGACGATCGCCAAAGTAGTTCCCAGTTATGTCTCTGGTCCGCTCGCCATTGCTATTGGTCTTTTTTTAGTCTTTTGGGGACAGTTGCGAACAGTGGGCTCGATTACAGAAGTATTCAAACTAGACCAAGACGAAGAATTAATTGATATGTTGCTAACTCGTCGTCGTCTCAATAAAGGTCCAAAAATTGTGGCAATTGGCGGAGGAACTGGTCTTTCTACTCTTCTGCGAGGTTTGAAAAAATATAGCAACAATATTACAGCGATCGTTACTGTTGCCGATGATGGTGGTTCTTCGGGAAGACTGAGGCGAGAAATTGGCGTATTGCCCCCAGGAGATATTCGCAACTGTTTAGCGGCTTTAGCCGATGAAGAAAAGTTATTAACCGAATTATTTCAATATCGCTTTCAGGCAGGAGATGGTTTAGTCGGACATAGTTTTGGCAATTTATTTCTCACAGCGATGAGTGAGATTACAGGAGATTTGGAACAAGCAGTTGCAGCTAGTTCCCAAGTATTAGCCATACGAGGAAAAGTTTTACCAGCTACCCTTAGTGACGTGCGTTTATGGGCAGAATTAGATGATGGCAGGATCGTTGAGGGAGAGTCCAATATTCCCAAAGCTAAGGGACGCATTCGCAACCTTGGCTGTCTTCCCTCGAATCCTCCTGCCTTACCCGCAGCCATTAAGGCAATTGAAGAAGCAGATTATATTATTATTGGTCCCGGTAGCCTTTATACCAGCATTATTCCCAATCTACTGGTGCCAGAAATTTGCGAGGCGATCGCCCATGCTCCTGTTCCTCGCATTTATGTTTGCAATATTATGACTCAACCTGGAGAAACCGAAGGTTATACTATTGCCGATCATATTCGGGCGATCGACCGAGTCTGCAATCGCAAACTGTTTGATGCTGTCTTAGTTCATCGTCAATCTCCTTCTCCCCAATCGTTGCAGCGTTATGCCCAAGAAAATTCCCATCCTGTCTTTTTAGATCGAGAGGATGTGGCTAATTTAGGTCGTCGAATTGTCTTGGCAAACGTAATGGATGAAGACGAAAGTACGGGTTATGTCCGTCATAACTCCCATCGGCTGGCTAGAGTGTTACTGCGTTGGTACAGTGGCAAATGGCAACCTAAGTATTAGAGGTTATCTGAGAAGTCTTATTTGCTACATTCGATCCCCCCTCGCCTCCCTTGTCAAGGAGGGAAAAGAATCAAGGTCCCTCTTTGTCAGGGGGATTTAGGGGGATCGAAAAACTTAAAACTGAGTTGAATCTACTTTTCAGACATCCTCTTAGATAGTAGGTAGTTGGGCATTCATTAATTCACTGGTAGAAAAGGGTAACCGAGAACAGAGGACAGAAAGCAATTTGTGTAATTAATTCTGCTTTTAGGTAGTAGATAAAAACTTAAAATATTACATGAGATGAAACTTTTCCAATTTCTTTGGCTTCCCTCGTGTTAAGGAAAGCTAGGAGGGATCGTTAGTAATAGTATTTGTTTGGAGATCCTCCTTGCATCCCCTAAACCTCTCCATCTCCCTCTTCTCCCCTTAAAGGGGAGATAATAAGGGATTGGAACTTTAAAAAAGTTGCACGCGAGGTAATATTTATCGATTTTAAAAAGTTGCTTTACATACTTTACATAAAATAATTTTCTTTTTTTACCTTTCCTTTATCATAAAAAAGTTAAATATAAGGTATAAATATAGCATTTGCAACTTCCTTAGACGGATAATTCTATCATGTCTTTTGTTAATAATTCGCAATTAATAAAAAATAATAAAAAAACCGTTTTTGTTACCTCCGATAATTCACGCATTCTTCTTTTATCAATGCGCGAAATAGCCGATTTAGTTGCCTACTGTTGTTTATATGAATTTGAAGATGTTATCTCTACTTTAGATACAGTAGATACTCTCAAACCTTTAAGCCACTATGATGTTAATACACTCAGAAGGATTTATAAACTAGCTAACCATCTCACCCATTCAACTATAGTTGCTAATTCCCTAGTACCAAAATTCAATCCATTTATTGTAGAGAAAGAATACGAGCTGTTTTTTCCTGTCTTTAACTCTCCTTTTGAATTATTCTCGCTTTATTATCTAAAAAATTGGCGGAAAAAATGTAAAAAAGCAGTTTGCTATATAGCTGAAGTTTGGGAGCAATATATTCAAAAGTCTAATAAATATCTTTTGGAGTTTTTAAAGGATTTCGATCATATTTTTCTGGGCGTTAGCCATACTACCGAGATAGTTGCTCAAATGACCGGTCGTCCCTGTACTTATCTGCCGCCTGGGGTCGATGCCTTAAAATTCTGTCCTTATCCCCTTTATCCTCACCGCAGTATTGATGTTTGTTCTCTCGGACGGCGATCGCCACTAACCCATCAAGCTTTGCTAGCTCTGGCAGAACAGGGGCAAATTTTTTATTATTACGATACGCTCAAAACGTCTGGCTTCAAAAATGCAGAGCGACAACAAACTTTTCGCGTCAATAGTGCTAGAGAGCATAGACTTATTTTGGCCAATATAACCAAGATAAGCCGTTATTTTATTGCCAATCGTGCCAATGCTAACGAACCTTATTTAACGCGGGGAAAAGAAGAGATTGGTTATCGCTTTTTTGAGGGAGCCGCTTCGGGAACCGTCATGTTGGGAGATCCACCCGCTACAGACAAATTTAACCAATATTTTAATTGGCCAGATGCAGTAATCAAAATTCCTTTTGACGCTCCTAACATAGGAGAGATTATTGCCGAACTCAATGCCCAGCCGGAACGTCTTGCCAGAATTAGGAGAGACAATGTCGTCAACTCTCTACTGCAGCATGACTGGGTATATCGCTTAAAAAAAGTTTATCAAACAGTAGGTCTTCAACCCACTATCAACATGTTGTCTCGCGAAGCTCAATTGAAGGAGTTAGCTTACGTAATTGCAAGCAGAGGGAGCGAACCTCTCGCGCAGCAAGCTGTCAAGCATCCCGCGAATGAAGTAAGTGAACTTTTTACTAAACGCCTCGACAAAGCAGAAATCTCGCCAATGTAAAGTCATCAACCAAATTAGCAATTAAGAGAACCAAAAATGTAAATTTATGGACCAAGGTTCCAGAAAAAAAAATAACCGATATACTCGTCGCAAATTTATTCAAACTAGCATTCTAGCTACTGCTAGTGTTATCGTTCATGGATGCCTGACAGAAGAGAAACCTTTAGTAAAAGTGTTTCACTGTCCCAAGCGTTTTTCTCGTCGATACGGGGAATTAACTGTCAATATTTGTGGTTCTCTTTCTTCTGGTGCTAAAAACACTCAATACAGACTCAATCAAGGTCAATGGCATAAGCTTCTTCCTCAAGGAAAACCACGAGTTCCTCCACCTCTTTTTACTATTGAGTTGAGACCAGAAGAATTGCATTCAGGAATAAATGAGTTAATTATTGAGGCTAGCACTAGTAATAACGATCGCCCTGAAGTAACCTCCTTGCAGTTTGAATACGATCCAAACCCAATCGATTTGCCTATAAAGGTAGATTGGTCGAGAAACTCAGACTTAGAGGTTCAGGACGGTTACTGGGAAACTTTTGAAGTAGATGGCAGTTGGCGCGTGCGTCCAAAACCAGGTTTTGAAGAGTACGATCGCATTCTTAACGTCACGGGTGCTTTTCCAGGAGGACGCAGAATCGAAACAGACGTAATCTTTCGAAAAGCTGGCTGGTTGGGATGGCGTGGCAAAGGTACTTATGGTTTTGGCATTCTCTCAATGTGGGGAGGACATCCCGACGATCTAGGAGTTTATCCCCGTCGCGGCTGGAATTTCGGGATTGCCTGGTTTTCTGGTCCTCCCCACGATCCTCCAGGCAAAGTAGTAGAATTCAGCTACAAGTACGGCGATAGGGATGCTATTTGGTCTACTAATTATCAGCCATTAGAGCTAAAATCCAATGTTCGTTATTCGATTATTAGCGAGTGTTTCCCAGAACTTGATGCTTCTGGCAATCATTTACGTTATCGACAAAGAATGAAATGGTGGGCAGAGGGAGAAAGCGAACCCGAACAATGGATGGAGATTACCGATGAAATAAAAGAGGCTAATGGTAAAAGCCATCTTCTGCAACCTGGAGAGTATGCTGTTGCTTTACTAGCTCATAACACTCAAGTGGATTTTGGTCCCGTTACCATTACTCCCCTATAATAATTAGGAATGTTTCATTTTTGAATAAAACAGGGGGAGAGCTAGAGATATAGGAGGATAGGGAAAATTTTTGACAACTATTCTAAATTTTGACCCAATTTTTTATCTCTTTATCTCTCAAAATCATTAAATTATCCTACTTTGAAACAGTCTTGCCCTATAATAAGCCTTCTGTATCTAAATTCCATGGTGAGATGACACGGAGCTTACAAGGTGAGGGGGCGATCGCAGAGAATTTCGATCGCATATATTAGGCGGAATTAAACAAACTTTGTTGGTGCAAATTCAATTATCAAAAAGCTATTAGCTATCGGCTTTTGGCTGTTAGCCCAAATGAGCTAACAGCTAACGACTGAGAGCTTTCAATTTCTTTCGTCTGACAGAGTTATTGAAATCGATTTATTTGTTATCAACTAAAAAGTAGAGCTAGAAGGAATAGCAGTGAGTTTTAAACAAAAAAACTCTTTTTCTGCTTAGAAAAATCGAATTTATTTATAAATCTCCAACTGCTGTTGCTTAAAGCTGAATTAAACTTCTAAGGAGGGTTTTCTATGGCTACTCAAGCCAAACCTGGTCGTCCAAACGATCGACAGCCTGACCAGTGGCAAAAAGACTTAAATCCCGATCCAGAAGCGGGAAAAAATATCGGTCCGCAAGGGGATCGACTGGGAAGATACGATCTTACTGCCTACGATCTTAAAGAACTTCACGAGCAATTAAAAGACTTTAACAGCGACGAATTGAGACAGATTCCCATCTTACAACCAGGAACCCGCCTCAAACAGGGTGCAACCTACATCAATCTTAAAGATCCCGCCCGTCAAGAATTTAAAGCGATGGGTGATATGGAAGCAGACGAAAACAACTTTTTTGTCCCGAAAACTGAGGTTGGTTATCAAATTTGGAATCGCTTGATTGGAGTGGAAAATCCAGAAAGGATGGGAGAGCCGAGCGAATCCTAAATTGAATAATTAAAATAGCGATCGCTTCAATTGACTAGATTTGGAAGCGATCGCCTTCTATTTATTTACAAGTTATACCTTTGAAGTACTCGGAATTGAAGTTTGGGCGCGGCTAGCTAAATATAAAGCTAATTGAGTATTAATATGTTCGCGCACTAGCTGACGATACTCCGTAAAATGTTCGAGGTAAGCACAAACCGTTAAATAACGGTCTACACTGCGGGGATTGTGCCGGAGCATCTTCCCTAAGTTACTCCAAAACTTCCAGCGAGATTTTGGCAGTACACCTTGTCGCCAACATAAAAGCAGCAAGGCTCGAATAACTTTCCAACGAGGTTGGATTCCTTTTGAATGCCTGGGGTTTCCCAGCTTCATAAAATGACGAAGAGTCCGGTCTAAATATTTTTCTGGCTCATATAGTCGCCAGAACGCATCTACGTATTCATGGGCAATCTCTTCTAAAGAGCGAGTTGGGACGAAGTTCATCAAAGTAGTTTGGTTGCCATTGCTATTGCGTTCGTATAATCGCTCTTCTTTCTCCAGTCTGTGCCAAAGAGCAGTATTGGGCAAAGCTTGCAACATACTTAACATGGCAATGGGAATGTCTGTCTGTTCCACAAACTGGACGAGGCGATCGCCGGCTCCCGTGCTTTCCCCATCGAAACCCAGAATAAAACCTGCCATAACTCGCAGACCTGCTCTGGTAATTTTATCTATAGATTCACTGAGAGGATCGCGGGTATTTTGGAATTTTTTAGTTAGAGTTAAGCTGTCTGAATCTGGAGTTTCTATCCCCAAAAAGACTACAGTAAAATTGCAGTCGACCATTAACTCCATTAATTCTGCATCTTGAGCAAGATCTACCGAAGCTTCGGTGGTAAAGCTAAAAGGATAGTTTTTTTGCTCCATCCAGACTTTTAATTCCTTTAGCAGCAACTTCACATTACGCTTGTTGCCGATAAAGTTATCATCAACCATAAACACGCTACCTCGCCACCCCAGATTGTAAAGGTGTTCGAGTTCACCGATCAGTTGTACTGGCGTTTTGGTACGAGATTTACGACCATAGAGGATAATGATGTCGCAAAACTCGCATTGAAAAGGACAGCCGCGAGAAAATTGAATTGACATATTATCGTAGGCATCGAACTCCAGCAAATCATAACGAGGAATAGGAGTTTCCGTTACCGAAGGTTTCTCTGTTGTTCTAAAGGTACCGCTTGACTCGCCGCGCTCGAGTGCTTCGACAAACATGGGTAGGGTTATTTCCCCTTCATCTAAAACCAAATAGTCCGCATCTTGAACTTCATGGGGTAAAGAAGTAGAATAAGGTCCTCCCACGGCTACAGGTTTGCCTCGCCTCTTGGCTTCTTGTATTTGAGCGAGTAAATCTTCTTTCTGGACGATCATACCAGAGATAATAACCAACTCAGCCCAATTCCATTCCGACTCGGCGATCTGGCGAACATTGCGATCGACCAGCTTAAACTCCCACTCTTGAGGCAAAATTGCCGCTACGGTAATTAAGCCAAGAGGAGGTAGCAAGGCTTTACGGTTTATTAAAGCCAAGGTTTTCTCAAACGACCAGAAACTTTTGGGAAATAAAGGATAAATAAGTAAAACTCGCATGAAAATATCCAGTTTTGTATGACCATTACGTTGATTTAAGCTTATCGCTCGATCGCAGTTTGATAATCTTAAAATTTTTATAATGCCAGGCAAATATTTTCAGCAAAGTAGTTACGGGATGACCTGCCGAGACTCTTTTTGAGTGGTAGGAATCTCCACGCCTTCAGGCTGGAGAGGAGGTCAATGAAATATTAGTTAAGCTAACCCATTGAAATGGGTTTGAGCTTTGAGCCGGAACTTTAGTTCGCGGCAAACTGCGTAAGTCCTAATTATCTGTTCCTTGTCGAAAATCTGGATACCCTAATTTATAATTCCCTTGCTATATCTAAAAAAAATTTCTATTAACTTTAAAGGCGGCACCCAGATTCGAACTGGGGATAAAGGATTTGCAGTCCTCGGCCTTACCACTTGGCTATGCCGCCTCGTTCTTTAATTTTACCTTAACGAGTATATCAAATTATTTACCACTAGGAGAAACTACTACTCGAGCAAATTTTTTAGCTTTGTCGGCGGGAAGCTCCACATTATACTAAATTGCTAAATTTCTGCGACCAATTAATCTCTGTAAGGGCGCATAACCATGCGCCCCTACAAAATATTATGTTGCAACTAAAAAATAAGAAGAGCTCCGCGCTTATCTTCAACGCACGCTAGCTTCGCACCTTGTTCGCGGTGCGCCAACTCAATTTGTGGCAGTTCTTTTTTTTGGGTAAACGGAACTTTTGATTAATAATCAAAAATAAAAATATTTATTGGTTAATAATATTTAGTTTTAAGAATAATCTTTAAATACTTTGTTGAAAATTAAAAAGAAGATTTTTTATTTTTTAGGATAAATAATTATAACAATAAAATAAGAAAATATTTGGGAGGTCTCCATGGTTAGTCACGCTTCCAATAAAAAAATCTTAACAGTAAATCCAGGAGATAGAATTGCTCCAGAACCACAAACAATTGAAGAAAAAGCAAAACAAATTGCTGTTGATAACTGGGATTTAACGGGACATGATAAAATTCCTACTTACTTTGTGATTAACTATCCCAATGGAGAAGTAAAAGCCTTACATCATGTCAGAGATGCGCGAGCAATTTCTGATGCAATTCGCCAAATGAATTTGCAAGAAGAAGAGGGAACAGATAGAAGAGCAAATCCGCCTATAACTAGCAGTGGCTTAATTATTGTTGTAGGTATATCTTGCTTAATTCTATGTCTGATGACCGCAATTATTGCGATCGGTGTTTTTTAAGCTAGAAAAGAAAATCCAACGCTTCTACTTACGCTAAAAGCGTTGGATTGTCATATTCAATAAATTATCTTTGTTTAAAGCCCTGGCAGATTCAAACCGCTAGTTAGTTCTTCCATGCGCTCCCGCATAGTTTCGGTAGATTTATTATAAGCATCTTTCATTGCCATGGTTACCGATTCAGAGAGAGCTTCTGCTCCTTGAGCAAGAGCATCAGAGCCGATTTCGACGCGTCGGGGTTCTTGATTGCCGCTAACGACTACTTTTACCAACCCATCAGCACTTTGCCCTTCAATTTCCATCTGCTCTAGTTGTTCTTGGAGTTGCTGAGCTCCCTGTTGAACTTGCTGAGCTTTTTTAAATGCTTCAGCAAGTTCTCTCATTTTTCCTAATGGTCCAAATCCTCTTCCTGCCATAATTTAAATGTAAGTGTTTTGTCTACAAAAACGCTCGGTGCTATTAATTATCGTGGCTAGTCGGCTGTTAAAATTCGCCTACTAGTTTAACTTCTGGTTCTAAAGACACTGACCAATGATATTCTACTTTTTCTTGAATATAACGAATTAATTCAAAAATATCGTTAGCAGTTGCCTTACCGCAGTTGAGAATAAAATTAGCGTGACGATGAGCCACTTGAGCATCTCCTATTTTATGACCTTTCAATCCCAGTTGCTCGATCAACCATCCGGCTGCATGGGGTTGGGGATTGCGAAATACACTACCACAACTGGGTAAATGATAGGGTTGCGAGTTTTTGCGTTGAGTCCAATTCTGATTGGCTGTTGCCATTACCTCGGCTTTAGTAAATCCAGGCTGTAATTGAAATGTTGCTCTAGTTACAATACGGTTATTCCCCTGAAGATTCGATGTGCGATAAGCATAACCTAAATCCTCTGGTTTGAGTTGAGCGACTGTACCGTCAGGAGATAAAACAGTAGTACTAACAAGAAGAGCCGCCAAACATTGATTATGGGCTCCGGCATTCATCACCACGGCACCACCAACAGTTCCAGGAATACCTACCGCCCACTCTAATCCACGCCAGCCTCGTTTGGCAGCTTTCCAGGCTAGTCGCGCTATGGGTTCTCCTGCATCCGCAGTAAGTAAACCTGTTTCCGCGTCAAATTCATAGCTGCGCAGATGACGGGTGCAAATGACTAATCCAGACATACCGCGATCGCTCACCAACAAGTTAGATCCTGCCCCTAAAAGAGTTAAGGGCAAGTCGTGGGATAGATACCACTCTAAACTAGCTTCTAGTTCTTGTGCATTTTTTGGTGCTACGTACCATTCTGCTTCGCCTCCTACTCGATAAGAAGTCTGACTGGCAAGGGGTACATTGGGTTTAATTAAATGCTCGATTGATTGACTCATATTGGTTGTCGCTACAGAAACAGGTTGAGTTATTGCCCTGAGTTAAGCTAAGCGCGATCGCTTAAGTTTCTTTTATATTTTTTTTAGAATGGATGACTCAAGGTTAATGAGATTGTTCCTCAGCGTCAACGATAATTTAACCTATTTGTGTGAGCTTTTTGTGTTTATTGAAATCAGTAAAGAGCAAGAATTTGCAGAATTTGTTGATTGAGATTGCCCGCACCGAGAAAGAGAGCGAGATCGCCTGGTTGCAGGATTTGTTGTTGTAGAAAACTACTGAGAGAAGACAGAGAAGGATGATAGTGTACTTGAGGGTGGTGTTGGGCGATCGCCTGGGCTAGATGTTCGCCACTAATACCGTTGACATTTTCTTCTCCCGCACTATAAATATCGGTAACTATAACAATGTCTGCATTACCAAAGGCAGTAGCAAATTCATGGATAAAGGCTTGGGTACGACTATAGCGATGAGGTTGAAAGACTGCCACTACTCGCTGAAAACTGGCATCTTCATCGACTCTAAGACGAGCAGCACCTAAAGTAGCTTTGATTTCGCTGGGGTGATGAGCATAGTCGTCGATAAAAACAATACCATTAGCTTCTCCCCGTTGCTCAAATCGCCGTTTAGTTCCCTCGAAGCGGGCGATCGCTTCTGCAATAACAGGAAATTCTAATCCTAATTTTCGTCCCACCGCTACTGCTGCCAGCGCATTACTGAGATTGTGCTTGCCGAGCAATTGCACTTGGAGATCGCCCAAATAAGCTCCTCTTTCCCACACTCGAGCTGTACTACCCCAAGCATGATAATGAATATTTTTTACTGTATAGTCTGCCCCAGTAGCTGGGTTGAGGCTATAACTAATACTTAGTTCCAAATTTTGGCGAATATTGTCATCGTCGAGACAGCCAATCAAAGTACCGCACTGCTCCCCAAAAAGCTGAAAAATCTTGACTACTTCTTCTACGTTTTGATAATGATCTGGATGGTCTAATTCAATATTGGTAACCACTCCAATAGCTGGAGAATGCTTGATGAGAGAACCGTCGGATTCATCTGCTTCTGCAACCAGAAAGTTACTCTCGCCGACGCGAGCATTACCTTGCCAGGCATCTACTTCGCCGCCGACAATAATTGTTGGGTCTAAACCAGTCATCAATAATAGATAACCAATCAAACTGCTAGTGGTAGTTTTACCATGAGTTCCCGAAACTGCAATACTCTGGTAATTTTGAATTAAAGCAGCTAATAAATCAGAGCGATGAAAAATAGGACAACCCATTTCCACTGCAGCCCTATACTCTAGATTAGTCGGCTCGATCGCTGTCGAACAGATTACCTGGGGTAAGGGAGATGTTGATAGATCTTTGAAGGAGTCACTCAACCGAGAAATAATAGTAGATTTTTCCCCGACAGAACTTCCTGCCAATACGGCTGATGCAGGTTCGCAGCGAGATTGAGATGGAGAGAGAAAAAAAGTTAGATTAGCTGCTTCTTGACGACTAAAAATATGCGCGCCCAAGGATTTTAACCGTTCGGTAATGTGATTGGGACGCAAATCGGAACCGGATACTGGTAGTTGACGCTTGGCGACAACATAAGCGAGGGCTGACATCCCTATTCCCCCAATACCAATGAAATGAAATGGTCTGCCGCTTAAATCTACTGTTTTCACCCTTAAATCTCCTTATCACACCACAATTGTCGTGGATTATTATCACTGAAAATTAATACGGGCTATGATAGCAAGAGTTTTTGATTCTAGGTAGGGTAATTAAGCGCAAATTACTGAAATTATTGTTCTCTTAAACTCTTGCAACCAAAAAAGAAACGCTATTTCGGTGTTATTAGTTGAGATAAGAATTGCCTTAAATTATTAAGTATAAAACCATAACTGCAAGGGTTTCCAGTTTTCTCCCTGACAAAAATCAATTGCAATTACTGTATTGAATTATTCAGACTTTACGATATGATGAGTCTTATTAAGAATGTTTTAATCTATTCATCTAAGAAAATAGAGGGCAAGACGCAGTGATTAGAGTAGCAATTAACGGTTTCGGACGTATTGGACGTAATTTTTTACGTTGCTGGCTGGGGCGAGAAAATAGTCAGCTTGAAGTAGTGGGGATTAATGATACCTCTGACCCGAAAACCAACGCCCACTTGCTAAAATATGATTCAATGCTGGGTATATTAGATGCTGATATTGAAGCTGACGCTAATTCTTTAACTGTTAATGGAAAAACCATTAAATGCGTATCCGATCGCAATCCTTTAAACTTGCCCTGGAAAGATTGGGAAATTGACTTAATTATTGAGTCTACCGGCGTATTTGTTACTGAAGAAGGAGCATCAAAACACATACAGGCAGGTGCAAAAAAAGTTCTCATTACAGCACCGGGAAAAGGTGGAAATATCGGTACTTACGTAATGGGGGTCAACCACAAAAATTACCAACACGGTAAAGAAAATATCGTCAGCAATGCTAGCTGTACGACTAACTGTCTTGCCCCCGTAGTTAAAGTGCTTCACGAAAACTTTGGCATCATTAAAGGAACGATGACCACCACTCACAGTTATACTGGTGACCAACGTATCCTCGATGCTAGCCACCGCGATTTGCGACGGGCAAGAGCTGCAGCGATTAATATCGTACCTACATCTACGGGTGCAGCTAAAGCAGTAGCTTTGGTATTGCCTGAATTAAAGGGTAAACTAAATGGGATTGCGCTACGGGTACCTACACCTAACGTTTCTGTAGTAGATTTTGTGGCTCAGGTAGAGAAAAAGACAATTGGTGAAGAAGTTAATGAAGCCCTTAAAAAAGCTGCTCAAGGCGAACTCAAAGGTATTCTCGGCTACAATGAACTTCCCTTAGTTTCTTGCGACTATCGCGGCACCAACGAATCTTCGATTGTTGATGCTAGCCTAACTCTGGTTATGGACGGTGATATGGTTAAAGTAGTTGCTTGGTACGATAACGAGTGGGGTTATTCACAACGAGTAGTAGACTTGGCAGAACTGGTTGCTTCCCACTGGCAAGCTTAAACCGACAAGCTAAAGCTGAATTCTCCCCCGTCAGTAAGCAGGCGGGGTTTTTTATTTTCTGACCATCCATTCTCTTGGGAGAGAGTGATGTAGGGAATTGACCATTTATGTACTTAAATGGTTACAATAAAGAAAAAGATCGGAATCATAGCTATGGACGCGATTACCTATACCCAAGCTCGTAAAAACTTCACTGCCGTCATGAATCAAGTTTGTGACGACCACGCACCAATTATTATTACCCGTCAGTCAGAACGCCCAGTAGTCATGATGTCCCTGGAAGACTACAACGCTATTGAAGAAACCATGTACTTGCTGAGAAGTCCCAAAAATGCCCAACGTCTCTATCAAGCGCTCGAACAATTAAAAGAAGGTAAATATCAAAAGCGTGAATTAATCGAGGAAGACACCACTGCTGAGTAAAAAACGTGGACATCATGTTTTTAGAGAATGCTTGGCAAGATTATTTATACTGGCAGAAAACAGATAAAAAAATTCTCAAACGCATCAACGAATTAATTAAAGATATACAAAGAATGCCTTTTGAAGGTATTGGTAAACCGGAACCCTTAAAGTTTGATATGTCAGGCTTGTGGTCGCGTCGAATCGACCAAGAACATCGCCTAATTTATCAAGTTAGAGAGAACTACATTATTATCGTTCAGTGCCGTTACCATTAGTGAACTACCTATCGCTTCTCTTGCGAGTAAGCTTAGGCTTCCTACCCAAAGAATTGCCTCAGTAGCAAGCTACGTTGGTCTTACATCCTGACGATAGGCTATCCCTCCAGTTCCTGAAGTTCTGAATTTTTTACTACTATGCTTTTTATCGCAGCTTCCACAAGTCCACTACGGCGGGTCAGGTTCGTGCCGTTACATCCTTCTTACCGTTGAGAGCTTCCATCATCAGCCCAAGTCATTACCTTGCAGACCTAGAAAGCTATGTCTATAATGTTACCAAAATTGAGAGGGGGCTTTTATGAAGATTTTGTAAATTTTTGCTCGCCTATCCATCCTGACTCTGAGCTATCACTACAGAGCAGGACTTCCGGCGGATTAGTTAAATTTAGGTGCAGTCACGCTCGCTGGGTTTTATATTCCTACTGCTACGATCTGGTATGATTCAAAAATGCGCAATCTTCGCGGTGCGGCAGCATCCGCTTTGCGGGATCGCGAAAGAAATGGGAAAATGAGGAGTATTGAATTTATTCAATTAGCTCATTTTCTCTTGTCAACATGACTAAAGCGATCGCTACTCAAATTCAATCTTTGTTTAATAATGATGCCGAATTAGTCGAATTTGCCAATGCTAATTCATCTTGGCAACAGAAAATAGCAGAGGCAGTGATTTCTCCTCAATCTTCCTGTCTAATTTTTCCCCATACAGTAGAAACTCTTTCCGCGATCGTCAAACAAGCAGGGCAGCAGCAATGGCAAATTTTACCTTGTGGTAATGGTAGCAAATTGGATTGGGGAGGATTGGCTAAAGAGGTAGAGCTTGTTGTCAGTATCCAAAAGCTAAATCGCATCATCGAACATGCTGTAGGGGACTTAACAGTTACAGTAGAGGCAGGAGTTAAACTAGCCGATTTACAAGCCGCTTTACAACCGACAGGTCAATTTTTACCTATAGATCCAGCCTTTTCGGAAAGAGCGACTATCGGTGGCATTGTTGCCACAGGAGATACCGGAAGTTGGCGACAACGGTATGGTGGTATCAGGGATATGGTTTTGGGCTTATCTTTTGTCCGCGCTGACGGCAAAATTGCCAAAGCTGGAGGAAGGGTAGTTAAAAATGTGGCAGGTTATGACTTGATGAAGCTGCTGACTGGTTCTTATGGAACTTTAGGAATTATTACTCAAATTACTTTTCGTACCTATCCTTTACCAGAAGCGTCGGGGACAATAGTGCTGACGGGAGAAGCAGAAGCAGTGGCAAAAGCAACGCAGACGCTACGAAATTCCTCTCTTACGCCCACTGCCGCAGACTTGCTTTCGGCATCGGTAATAGAAGAGTTGGCAATAGGAAAAGAATGCGGTTTGCTCGTACGCTTTCAGACTATAAGTGAAAGTGTTAGAAAACAATTAGCTCAACTAGAAGCGATCGCACGACAGTTAGATTTACGGATTAGTTTTTATCAGGATAAAGATGAGACAGACTTATGGCAGAGATTGCCACAAATAATCCGTCTGCCTAGCAATGACATGGCAATTATTTGCAAAATAGGAGTAGTACCCTCTGCCGCCGTGGGGATGCTCCAAGAACTAACTAAAATTACTGCCAGTCGGAGTTTGGGAATGATTCATACGGGTAGTGGTATTGGCATATTGCAGTTTAACAGCGAAGACAGGAATGGGATTGAGGAGATGCGATCCCGCTGTGCGGGTGCTGCCGCACCGCTCTGCCAACAACATCATGGGTTTTTAACTATCTTGACAGCACCCAAATCTATTAAACAGCAACTCGACCCCTGGGGTTATACGGGTAATGCCTTAGAGATGATGCGCACGATTAAACAAAAATTCGATTCTCAGAATATTTTAAGTCCCGGCCGTTTTGTGGGTGGAATTTAAGAATCAGGAGTCAGTAGGGGCGGTTTGCAAACCGCCCGTACAGGAGTCAGAAAGTTATAAGTTATGAATTTTGAATTTTGAATTAATAACTCATAACTCAAAACTCTTAAAAGCTAAAAGCTTTTTTTGAACTTCGAACTATAAAAGCAGTTACTAAAAATAATAAATAACCCTTATGCAAACTTCAGAAGATTTTTTAGCTAAAACAAAACCAATTGCCCCAGAGCGATCAAAGAGTTTTAATGTACAAGAGTCGTTTGAGCGAGAAATCAAGGGATTTGATGCCAAAAATCCACCCAAACAAGAATTAATCGATACCTGCGTTCACTGTGGCTTTTGTTTGGCTACTTGTCCTAGTTACCGCGTTATTGGTAAAGAGATGGATTCGCCACGGGGGAGAATTTATCTGATGAATGCGATTAACCAAGGAGAAGCAGCCTTAGAGGAAGCCACTACTCAACATTTTGACAGTTGTTTGGGCTGTCTTGCTTGCGTGACTACTTGCCCTTCGGGGGTGCAATACGACAAGTTAATTGCTGCTACTCGTCCGCAGGTAGAAAGAAACCAACCCCGTAGTTTACCAGATAGATTAATTAGAACCTTAATCTTTAATCTTTTTCCCTATCCCAACCGACTGAGGACTTTGCTTCCGCTTTTCTGGTTTTATCAAAAATTTGGATTGCAAAAATTAGTTCGTCAATCGGGTTTATTGCCAAAACTATTTCCCCGTTTGGCAGCGATGGAATCTATTTTGCCAGAAATTACTGCTGATTCTCTGCAAGATAACCTCCCAGAAATTATTCCAGCTCAAGGCAAAAAACGCTATCGAGTTGGCTTGATTTTAGGCTGTGTCCAAAGACTCTTTTTCTCTTCAGTCAATGAGGCAACCATTAGGGTTTTAACGGCTAATGGTTGTGAAGTAGTTATTCCTAAAAATCAAGGTTGTTGTGCTGCCTTACCGGCGCACCAAGGGCAAGAAGAGCAAGCACGGGTATTAGCCAGACAGATGATTGATAGTTTTGCTCAAACAGAAGTAGATGCCGTTATTATCAATGCTGCTGGTTGCGGACATACGTTAAAAGAATACGGTCACATCCTTGCCGATGACCCCGAATATCTGGGAAAAGCTAAAGCATTTGCCAATAAGGTTAAAGATATCCAAGAGTTTTTAGCAAAAGTAGGACTTACAGCTAAGTTATCGCCTTTGACCGAGGGCGAGCTAAAAATAGCTTATCAAGATGCCTGCCATTTATTGCACGGACAAAAAATCAGCTTGCAACCGCGTCAGTTGTTGGCACAAATTCCAGGGGTCACTCTCAAAGAACCTGTAGATGCAGCATTGTGTTGCGGTAGTGCGGGAGTTTACAATATGCTGCAACCGGAAGTAGCTGATGAACTAGGACAACAAAAAGTTACTAATTTACTCAATACTGGTGCAGATTTAATTGCCTCTTCCAATCCTGGTTGTTCTTTACAAATTAAAAAACATTTGCGTCTAAAAAATAAAGTAATTCCTTTAATGCATCCTATGGAACTATTAGATTATTCTATACGAGGAATGAAATTAAATCTTTGATGGCAGCTTCAGTTACTTTTTTTGGTAGCCAGTCGAACTGACATTAAAATATTTTCTATCTCGGCTTGACTCCTTTTTGCCCAAATTTTGGCAATGACAAAAATTCTAATTTTGTATTCAACTCTTGGCTCTGGACACCTACACGCAGCAAAAGCCTTAGAAGAAGCATTTTTGCGTTTTCCAGAGGTTGAAGTTCAAACCGAAGATGCACTTGCCCACGCCAGTCGCATTTATCGCAATACGATCGTCCAGATTTACAAACAGTTGAGTGAAAGAGCACCACAGCTTTACAGAGTCTATTATGAAGGAACTGACGCGGACGAACTGGAAGAATCCCTCGATGATAATCTGTCTGTAGCCAAAGTAGAACGTCTTTTTTTCAGGAAGTTGGAAAAGCTCATCGCACAGATCGATCCAGATATAGTAGTTTCCGTACAACAAATTCCCTGTCGGTTGATACAGCTTTTAGAAGAGGAAGGTAAACTGTTCAAACCCCACTATGTCGTAATCACTGATACGATCGCTCATAGCAGTTGGATTAACTATGGTATCAATGGTTATTTTCTTCCCAGTACGCTCAGTGCCAATATGCTGATTCAACGGGGTGCAGATCCCTCTATCCTTCACGTTACGGGAATTCCAGTCAAGCTGGAGATTATGAAATCAAAATCAAAACCAGAAATGCGATCGCGACACGATTTACCCCTCGATTTTCCGGTAGTAACGCTATTTGGTGGAGGACTCAATCCGAAGCGAGTACGCACTATGCTATTAGAACTTTTGGCAGATTCTGACCCTGGAATGGTGGTGGTAGCAGCCGGAAGAAATGAAAACTTACTCGAAGCAATAGAAGATTTGACGGAGGGAACACAGGTAAAGTTACGTAAATTGGGAATAATTGACTATGTTGATGACCTCGTAGCTGCAAGCGACCTGATCGTTACTAAGGCAGGCGGACTAATTACCAGCGAGGTATTGGCAAGAGGAACGCCAATGATCATTGTCGATCCAATCCCCGGACAAGAAGAACAAAACGCAGATGCCATTGCTGCTTCTGGGGCAGGGGTTCAACTGAGACTTCCAGAAATGGTAGCTCCGGCAGTGCGCTACCTCCTCAAGCATCCCGAACGTTTAAAAGAAATGCGCAGAGCAGCATTGGAGATCGGTCAGCCTCGCGCTGCCCTTAATATTGCCGAGCAAATTCTCAATGAGGTGCGCTCCGGTAAAGTTGCTAAGCCATTCCTAGACAATGTTCTTGACGATGTCAATTAATTCAGACAACCGCAGATCGGTTTACTCGACCGAAACCTTTCTTTGGGGAGTAGCCACGTCAGGCTATCAGAGCGAGGGGGGCTACAACGGCTCCGGACAACCGAAAAATAACTGGTTTGAGAGCGAACGACAGGGAAAAGTGATGCGAACTGGAGCCGCAGCCCAGTTTTGGACTCGTTATGAGGAAGATTTTCAAACCTGTCAAAATCTTGGACTCAACAGTTTTCGCTTCGGACTAGAATGGACTCGCATTCAGCCTTCAGCTCATACTAAAAGTGCTGTCGCTCCCGCTTTCGACTTTGATGTTCTCGATGCTTATAGCGATCGCCTTGCTGCCTGTCGTCGTTATGGACTCGAACCCATCGTCACCCTGCACCATTTTACCCATCCTGCCTGGCTAGGACTCGATGCCTGGCTGTCAGCGGATACAATTGATGGTTTTATCGAATACGTCCGAGTTACGGTCACTCATATCAATTGCCGCTTAACCGATTATTATCGACTGCCGCCGCTTCACTGGTACATCACTATTAACGAACCTAACATTCTAGTATCTAATACCTATCTCAGCGGTCAGTTTCCGGCTGGAGTGAGAGGTATTGATGCAGTCTTACGTGTCTATAACCATCTTCTCACCGCTCACGTTCGGGCATATAATTGCATTCACGATATTTATGCCGCTCGAGGCTGGTCGACTCCCCGCGTCTCTCTCAATACCTATTGCAGCGACCTGTATTGGTCGGAAAAAGTAATTTGGGATCTTCTCCATCTCAAGCAGCAAGATGTCAAGCTAACCCAACTGCAAGACTATAGTTACAGCAAAGCCAAACAACTAGAAGCTGCTCTCAAAAATGCCAATCTACCTTTTCGTCGAGATCTTCCCTATCAGTTAGGAAGGCTGGTTCATCGGACTAGTAATTGGTTCGGTCGCCGAGCGTTTGATATCCGGCGTTTTAGTTCTTTCTTAAAGGAATTAGACACGTGCGATCGCCCGCCACGGGACTACATAGCAATAGATTATTACGATCCTTTCATTGCTCATACTTTTCGTTTGCCTTCCTTCTCAGATTTTGAATTTCAGAGCAAAACTTGGCGCGGCTGGCTGATGAGCGGCATCACTAGCAAATGGTGGGACTGGCGTTCTCTACCGGAAGGACTGTATTTCTTCTGTAAATTTTACTCTCAGGAATTTCCTAATTGCCCGATTTTAATTGCTGAAAATGGTATGGCACTGCGCCGTAAACCAGATAATAGCATCGCTACTAACCGTTCGGACCAACTTCGTCGCAGCAAGTTTCTGGAAGCTCATCTTCAGCAGGTGAAGCGACTCCTCGACGAAGGCATATCTCTGGTTGGCTACATGCATTGGTCGCTGACGGATAACTATGAATGGGGGTCTTACACTCCTCGTTTTGGACTTTTTACAATTGACTTTGCCAAGAGTACCGAACGACTCGTTGAGGATCATCTCGGCGATCGCCCTTCGGAAACTTATGCTCGACTCGTACAGATCGGCAAATAATTTTATCGGTCAAGCTCACCGGCAGCAATGGAGCGCAGCAGATTGTTATGCCAGACAACTACTGTGTAATATGAAATAGAAAAAAGAATGCTACAAATAGTTAAAGAATAGTTAGCACTAAAAAAATGTCAGGAGTAGTCCGCATAGAAATAGCCGAATCAGAATCAAGCCTGAAAAAACTCTTAAAACAGCAAA
>JADEWQ010000018.1 GCA_015207585.1 Pleurocapsales cyanobacterium LEGE 06147
TATTTACTTATTTGACTGTACCTGAAAATCGCGATTTGGGGATAGTTAAATCCCCTCGCCCGAAACGAGCCAAACTACCTCTCGATTTATCTCCTTTTCCCTCTTGACAACTAGCTTTCACGCTTAAATTGTCACTAATAGCTCTTAGCTATTGAATTCTGACTCCTGTACGGGCGGTTTGCAAACCCCCCCTACTGACTGGTGACTGATAACTGATGAGCAGAATTTGCATCCAAAAACAGGATTGCCTGAGATTGCTTGCGTAGTATAGAAGCAGGACAAGCTGGACTAATTGCTCCTCGCAACATTTTTTTGATTATCTCAGCTTTATGTTTTCCTGGTGCCAGACAAAATATTTTTTTCGCCGCACAAATTGTCGGTATGGTTAAGGTATAGGCATACTGAGGTACGGCTTCCAAATGAGGAAAATAACCGCTATTTACTTGTTGCTGACGGGTTTTTTCCTCTAACCCGACTAGCTTTACTCGATAGGGATCTGAGAAGTTGACAACAGAGGGTTCATTAAAAGCTAAATGTCCATTTTTACCAACGCCTAAGCAGCATAAATCGATCGGTTGTTGTTGCAATAATTGACTGTAGCGGTGGCATTCTGCTAGCGGTTGGGGTGCATCTCCTTGAATATAGTGAAACTGATATGGTTTTACTTTTTTCTCCACTTTTTCCCGAAGATAGCGACGAAAACTTCCTGGATGGTTGGCAGCAATACCTAAGTATTCATCCAAATGAAATAGGATAATACGAGACCAATCCAATCCCTGCAATGCGCTCAGAGTTTCCAAAAATTGAACCTGTGAATTACCCGTAGCCAGAACGATTCTAACTACACTTTGTTGCTTTAAAAGAGACTGTAAATAATTGTGAGTCATTAAAGCAGCATCACGAGCTAATTCTATCGCAGAGGGATAAACTCTGACTGACAAGGCATCGACCGAAAAAGTATGACTGGGATAAGTGTATGATAAAGTGCGATCGCCCATATTTTAAAAATTTAACTGAAATCTCTTGTGTTCTTTCAACTGATAACTGACAATTGTTTTGCAAGGCGATCGCCTTTAGTGAAAACACTGCGCGCCCAGCGCACTCAATTGTCTATTTCCCGAGTAGGGGTTTGCTTACTATTTTCCTCTGAAGAAGTATTGAAAGGTTCGATTTGGAGTAATGGTTTTTTTTGTTCCAGATCGCTATATTGAGATTGTTGCTCGCGCTGTCTGATTTGTATTTCCATTTGTTCTCTTCCTTCATGATAAAATTGATGAGCAGCATTTTCTGCACCCAAGAAGGAATCTTTTAGAGAAATATTGTTATAAGATTGAGCATTGGCAGGTAAGACAGTAGTTAGTGCTAGCAGTAGACTCATGCCAGCAATTTTGCCATGCAGGAATTGATTTTCCTGCTTACTCCAGTAAGCATTCATTTTTTCTGTCTCCTCTAAATTACTAAAATTTGTCTCAGATAGCTTTAACTAAGATTTCAGAGAAAAAAGAGGGAAAATGTTTGAAGGAAAAAGGATGAATTGCTGTTAATTCTTTCTTTTTTTCACTCCATAGGAGTTTAGCAACTACTATTTAGTTTTTTTTCAAAGAAATAATTTAATTAATTCGATTGCTTTGCCTTATTTTTTAATATAGTTCATACTTTAATAAAGTGCAGGATAAAGAGCCATTGTAAACAGGCAGCCTTTGGGAAGTTCTTAACCCAATTTTTTTAGCTAAATTTTTATTCCCAGTTAATATATAAGCAGTCCACCCTCGAAAACGCTGTTTCAAAATATCTCCTAATAGTTGATAAAGGGATTCTAATTCTTTGGTATTACCCAAACGTTGACCGTAAGGAGGGTTACAAATAATGATTCCTCGCTCTGCTGGAGCTTCAACAGACGATAACTCTTGTTGCAGGAATTTTATTTGTTTTTCTAGTCCACAATTGCTGGCATTAATACGTGCTTGTTCGATAACTTTTAAATCGCGATCGCTTCCTATAATAGGTGCAGCAAGAGTAGATAATTGACTATCTTTTGCTTGAGTTACTATTTCCTGCCACAAATCGCGCTCGAAATCTTGCCAAGTTTGAAAACCAAACCTTTGACGATATAAGCCTGGAGCAATATTTAAAGCTTTTAAAGCAGCTTCTATAGGTAAAGTTCCCGAACCGCATAAAGGGTCAAACAAAGGCAAATCTGGTGTCCATCCTGTCATTTCTAATAAAGCAGCAGCCAGGGTTTCTTTTAAAGGAGCAAGTCCCATAGCCGGACGATAGCCCCGCCGATGTAAACTAGAACCGGAACTATCTAAACTGAGGATACAGCGATCGCGATCGATATGAGCATTAATTAATAAATCTGGATTTTTTGGCTCGATACTAGAACGTTTGCGATATTTTTTTTGTTGTCGATCTGTAATTGCGTTTTTAATTTGTAGAGCAGTAAAGTGAGTATGATTTAAGTTTTTATTTTTACCAGTACAATTAACTGCAAAAGTCTGATTAATTTGTAAATATTCTGACCAATTAATATTTTGAACGCTACGATATAATTGTTGCGCATTATAAGCTTTAATATTCGCAATAGGAACGAGAACGCGGAAAATTGTTCTTGCCCAAATATTAACGCGATAAAGTAGAGCTTTATCTCCTTGAAAATATACTCCGGCAAAATCGGGACGAACTGCTTTTGCACCCAATCTTGCTAATTCTTGAGCGGCGATCACTTCTAAACCACGAGCAACAGTAGCAAAGTAATTATTCATTTAAAAAAGTTAAAATTCAAAAGGCAAAAGTCAAAAATAAGAGAGAAAAAAATAATTTTTTAAATAATTAATAATAATGTTTTGCTCGATATATATTTAATGGTATCTAGTAACAATATGATACGATTATTTAAGTTTTAAAAAAATATGTTTTATCCATAATGATATGATGTCAAAAAATCTACAATTACCGCAAAAAATAATGTTACTTGGTTCCGGAGAACTAGGCAAAGAATTTGTTATTGCCGCTCACAGACTGGGTAATTTTGTAGTAGCAGTAGATCGTTATGCTAATGCACCAGCGATGCAAGTGGCAGATAAACTTGAAGTCATTTCAATGCTGGATGGCAACGATCTAGAAAGAGTCGTACAGCAATACCAACCCGATTTTATCGTGCCAGAGATTGAAGCAATCCGCACTGAAAAGTTAATTGAATTGGAACAGAGAGGTTACACTGTTATCCCTACAGCAGCGGCTACCAACTACACCATGAATCGCGATCGCATTCGCGAACTCGCTCACACCCAACTAGGCATTAGAACGGCTAAATATGCCTATGCTACCAGTTTAGAAGAATTAGTTGCAGTTTCCGAGCAAATTGGCTTTCCCAATGTCGTGAAAACACTGCGCTTCCTGCGCGGGAACGGGGCTTACAAGGGGCTGAAGTAAATTCAGCCCACAGCCCCTCACCAAGTTCCCGCCCCCAGCGCACTCAAACCAGTCATGTCTTCTTCCGGTAAGGGTCAATCGGTGGTTAATTCAGCCGCAGAAGTAGCCAAAGCATGGCATTATGCTATTGAAGGAGCGAGGGGAGACACCCAAAAAGTAATTGTGGAAGAGTTTATCGATTTTGAGATTGAAATTACTTTACTAACCGTTAAACAGTGGGATGCACCGACGCTTTTCTGTCCGCCTATCGGACATCGCCAAGAAAGAGGCGACTACCAAGAATCTTGGCAACCGACAGATAATATATCTGAAGCACAAATAGTGCAAGCACAAAAAATCGCCCAAAAGGTTACCGATGCTTTAGGAGGTGCTGGAATCTTTGGCATGGAATTTTTTATTACTAAAGATGAAGTAATTTTTTCCGGACTGTCTCCCCGTCCTCACGATACCGGAATGGTAACTTTAGTCTCTCAAAATCTTAATGAATTTGAATTACATTTGCGGACAATTTTAGGTTTACCCATTCCCAAGATAGAAGTATTTTCTCCTTCAGCCAGTGCAGTAATTTTAGCCAGCGAACATTTAGAGCGAATAGTTTTTGCAAACGTTTCAGAAGCTTTAGCCATTCCCGATGTAGATATCAGGCTGTTTGGCAAACCAGATTCTCGTCCTTATCGTCGCATGGGAGTTGCTTTAGCTAAAGGAGATACAGTAGCACGAGCAAGAGAAAAAGCGACAACAGCAGCTAGCAAGGTAGTAATAAGAGGTACTTCACCAGATTAATTTTGATAGGTTGAAATTGACACGGAGAAATTTATTTTGAATTTATTTATGTGGAGGTACATAATGTCATAATTGACGGTTGGGGAATTTTGAACTTTGAATTGCTGATGCCGATCTTTGTCAAAATAGAAGCAGGAATTGTCGATAAAGCAACCTTCGATCGCTACATACCTGCCCACAAAGAATATGTCCGCGAGTTGATTATTAACGGACACAAAGCACGAACTGGCTACTGGGCAGAATTTGGTGGGGGAATGCTAATTTTTGAAGCATCTTCTTTAGAGGAAGCAAAAGCAATTGTTGCCCGAGATCCTTTGGTTAAAAATAATTGTGTCAAATATGAACTTCACGAATGGTGTATTGTCGTTGAGTAATTGGGAATAGGGAATAGGTTGTTTCAGTTATCAGTCGAGGAGTCACCGAGTCAAGAGTAAATACTGGTGACTGATAACTACTTCTGAACTAAAGTGCGATCGCCAATCTTGTAGGTTGGGTTGAGTCCACGAAACCCAAAAATCCGATCGTTCGATTTTGGCGATTTGAGGAGATGATGTCGGGACAATGAGCTTATGAAACAACTTCTTGAGAGTGTAATATATAATCGTAACGACTCGAAATTATAAACGCTTAAATGTGCCAAAGGCGATCGCAGTAGAAAAAATATTGCAGCCTTCGAGCCAATGTTGAGAGTCACGGGAACAGGGGATTTACAGGCTTTTTCCTCACCAAAATTCAAGAGGCTAACAAAGCTTTGAGTTCTCGCAACATTTGACTGGTTCCATCATTAATAGCTTTTTGGACCAGTCGGGGAATAAGTTCGCTTATAGGTAAATTGGGAAAGGTGGGACTAAAAGGAGATTCAACGTAGCCGTCAGCTTGGAGAATGTACATGGTTAGTTGATGGTTGCTGTAAATCCATACTTCCGGAACGCCTATAGATGTGTAGGCGTTGAGGGTTGTCTTTGAGGTAACATCCGATTCAACCGCAAGATCTGGGGGAGGATATACCGTTAAATCCATTTGGGTACATCCTTTGACCTGGTTGGCATTTTGGATATAAAAGCAGGTATCTGGTTCAACTCCAGCGATGTCTGGACGTTTAAAACTAGTTGAGCCGAAATCTTCCCAGTTACGTCCTTGTTCTTCCAAAATTGTAGTAATGATGTAAGCAATAATGCGATGGGGACGCTCGTGGAGTGCTAACGGGGACATAATTTCTAGGGTTCCTCGGTAGTAGGCGACGCGGGTTTTGCGTTTTTCTCCTAAGTCTTCAAGAAGTCCCTCAAAATCTTGCCAGGACAGGTTATGAATCGCGATTTGGCTACCGGGAGTAAGTTCTATAGCTTGTATGGGTATAGTTACAGTCATACTATCTTATTTCTTATTTCGCTAATCAAACAACGATATTGAAAGCTATTAGCTATTAATGGGTGATTCTAACCCCCACTAATTGATTCTGACGAAGTCAGCGCAGCTCTCGGATGCAAGCTCCGAGAGAACGCTGACTCCTGTAGGGACGTTCCATGGAACGTCCCTACTTCAAGGCTGCTTATTTTTGATAACTTTTACCCAATAATTTGTCTCGTAAATTTTTAATCCTATCTCGATATTTTGCCGCCTCTTCAAACTCCAAATTTTTAGCAGACTCTTTCATTTTTACTTCTAATTGCTCGATTAGTTCGGGAATTTTTTCTAACGGCAATTCATCCGATTGTTCGTAAACTTCTTGTAATTGTTGAGTACTTAAACGACGGGAAATATCTAAGAAAGCCAGAATTGAATTGCCAGATTTTTTACTAATTGGCTGTGGTGTAATTCCATGCCTTTGGTTATAAGCAATTTGAATATTGCGTCTTCTTTCTGTTTCTTCTATTGCTCTAAGCATACTATCTGTTAAATTATCAGCATAAAGAATTGCCTCTCCTCTGACGTGACGAGCCGCTCTACCAATGGTTTGAATAATCGAGCTTTCCGAGCGCAAAAATCCTTCCTTATCTGCATCTAAAATGGCAACCAAAGAAACTTCTGGTAAATCCAATCCCTCGCGCAATAAATTGACTCCGATTAAAACATCAAAATCTCCTTCTTTTAAGGCTTGTAATATTTCAATGCGTTCGATTGATTTAATTTCTGAGTGGAGATATTGTACGCGAATATTTCTCTCCTGAAAATATTCAGTCAAATCCTCCGCCATTCTTTTAGTAAGAGTAGTAATTAAAACTCTTTCTTGAAGTTTAATTCTCTCTTTAATTTCCCCTAATAAATCGTCAACTTGTCCTTCAGTAGGACGAACAAAAATTTCCGGATCGACTACTCCGGTAGGACGAATAATTTGTTCGATAATTCTCTCTTCTGACTGTTCTATTTCCCATTTACCGGGAGTAGCAGAAACAAAAATACATTGATTTACTTTTTGCCAAAACTCTTCTGCCTTGAGAGGACGATTATCTGCCGCCGAAGGAAGACGAAAACCGTGTTCGACTAAAACTTTTTTCCGAGATTGGTCACCATTGTACATTCCACGCAATTGAGGAACGGTAACGTGAGATTCATCGATAACTAATAACCAATCGTCGGGAAAATAATCAATCAGACATTCTGGAGGTTCCCCTAGTTTTCTACCTGCTAGGTGACGGGAATAATTTTCTACTCCATTGCAATAACCAACTTCTTGCAGTAGTTCCAAATCGTAGCGAGTGCGTTGTTCTAAACGTTGAGCTTCTAAGAGTTTTCCTGCTTTTTCTAACTCTTCCAAACGCTCTTCTAATTCTATTGTAATTGCTTCACAAGCCGATTCTAATTGTTCCTGAGGAGTTACAAAGTGACGCGCCGGATAAATATTGATTCCCTGAAGACTTTGAAGAATTTCTCCCGTTACCGGATCGACATAGCGAAGGGCTTCAATTTCATCCCCAAAAAATTCCACCCTAATAATACGATCCTCGTAAGCGGGAACAATTTCCAATACATCCCCTTTAACCCGAAAACGTCCCCTCTCAATCTCTATGTCGTTACGGCTATATTGTACTGTAACCAAATCTCGTAATAATTCCCGTCGATCTATCTCCATTCCTACCTTCAAAGGAACGGCTGCATTCAAATATTCCGACGGCATTCCCAAACCGTAGATACAGCTAATAGAAGCAACGACAATTACATCCCGCCTTTCAAATAGCGATCGCGTTGCTGAGTGACGCAGCATATCGATCTCATCATTAATTGAAGCGGTTTTTTCGATGTAGGTATCGGTAACGGGAATGTATGCCTCTGGCTGATAGTAATCGTAATAGCTAATAAAATATTCGACGGCATTATCGGGAAAAAATTGCCGCAATTCATTGCATAATTGAGCTGCTAGAGTTTTATTATGAGCCAAAACCAGAGTAGGTTTCCCGACATTAGCGATCGTTCGAGCAATGGTAAAGGTTTTTCCCGTACCCGTCGCCCCCAAAAGAGTTTGAAAGCGATTGCCACCTAAAATCGATTCCGTCAGTTGAGCAATCGCAGCTGGTTGATCTCCGGTTGGTTGAAAAGGTGCTTGCAGATTAAAGATGCTCATGAATTAGGACGCAACTAAAAAATCCCACTCTTTGAGGGTAGCGTAGTTAGAGCAAAAAGAATGGCGATCGCTCCAGTTAAAATATTCACCATTTTCCCTTAACTGAAAAATATTGAGCTGTGGATGAGGAACCAAAACATGCTGCTTGCTATTTTTTACCAAAATTAGTAGCCTTGACAGCAAAAGAATTTTCACTGATGCCCTTTAACCAGAGAATTATAAGTATCTCTCAATCAGAATCAATGACTGTAACCACAACTACTTGGAACGCGATCGCTAAAGAACTAGATGGCATCGAAATTATTACCGATCCTAACCAACTAACCAAACTCTCTCTCGACTATTATCATTTCAGTCCCATCCTTCAAGGGCAACTGCAAGATAAACGAGGTAATTTAGTAGTTCGTCCCGCTAGTGAAGCAGAAGTCATCCAAATCGCTCGCACTTGCGTCAAACACCAAGTTCCTCTTACTGTTCGAGGTGCAGGAACGGGAAATTATGGGCAATGTATTCCTCTCGAAGGTGGTGTAATTCTCGATACCACTAGAATGGAGCGAATTCGCTGGCTCAAACCAGGCATGAGTTGCGTCGAACCCGGTGTAAAAATGGCTGCTTTTGACAAACAAGCCAGGGAAATTGGCTGGGAATTGCGGATGGCACCTTCTACCTATCGTACGGCTACGATTGGCGGATTTATTGGTGGTGGTAGTGTGGGAATGGGTTCGATTACCTATGGACAACTAAAAGATAGGGGCAATCTCGGTACAGTGCGTCTCGTCACTATGGAAGAAGAGCCTCAAATCATCCAATTGCGGGGCGACGACGTACAAAAGGTAATTCATGGCTATGGTACAACTGGTATTATCACTGAATTGGAAATTCCTCTTGCTCCTGCTTATCCTTGGATGGAAATTATCGTTGTTTTCGATGACTTTATGACGGCGGCACAATTCGGACAAGTTCTCAGCGATAGCGATGGTCTTGTTAAAAAACTAGTCAGCATTCACGCTGCACCCATTTCTTCCTACTTTGTCGGACTAAAAAATCATCTTCTCCAAGGAAAGCACGCTGCTTTATTAATGATATCCGAGTATGATTTTGAACCTTTCCAAAATTTAGTACGGGAATACAATGGAGAAATTACTTACTGTAAAACTGCCCAAGAAGCTGCTAAAAAAACGAGTTTACTAGAATTTACCTGGAATCATACTACTCTTCACGCTCGTAGCGCAGATCCTAGCTTGACTTATTTACAAACTTTCTACTTTACCCTCGAGCGAGTCGAACAAATGTATCGTCATTTTGGGGATGAAGTAACGATCCATCTTGAATTCCTGCGCGCTAATGGTAAAGCCGTTCCGGCTGGCTTACAACTCGTTCGCTATACCACCCCAGAACGTCTCAACGAGATTATTCAATATCATGAAGAGCAAGGAGCATTTATTGCCAATCCCCATGTCTATACTATTGAAGATGGAGGCAATAAACAGATCGATCGCGATAAGCTGCAGTTTAAGCAAAAAGTAGACCCTTATGGACTATTAAATCCCGGCAAGATGCGCGGCTTTGGCAGCTATTTCACGCCCTTGTAAGCCCCGTGGTTTTCCCCAGAAGGAACTGCCGAAAGGGTTTCCCGGCATAAAGCGCCTGCCGTCGGCTCTGCCGACTTGTAGCAACTGGCGTTCATTTGTAAAAGTTGCCAGCGTGTTTATATTTCGCAACATAGTTTGGTTTATTCTTACCGACTTACTTATTCTCAAACGAAAGAATGGGATAGTGAGCTACGCCGTTTAGCTGTTGTTTGTTAGATTCAACAACATAAAAGTGTAGGTTTGTTCAGATTTGCACGAACGGTAGTAATGTATAATCACTTCATTGCCTTATTACGCTATATCAAACTGTGTCATCGATGGTTGGAATGCAATCCTGAAATTTCTTATAGAAAAGATTTGCGGGCACAGTTACATCTAGCTTCTCTCTTGTCAAAAGAACTAGAATTAGCTAAATTATTTCAGCCTAAAGTACTAATAAAGACAACTAATACTCGCAGTTGTGAATGCCCGACTAATAAAGTGAATCTTAGTAAGTGTACTCAGAATATAGTTAATTTAGAAAGCGATCGCTTTAAAGCTAAAGATAGCCCCCCTCAATTTCGGCAATCTCCAGCTTTTGCAGAATACTTGCTCGATTGTCTTCCCTACTATCTTTTTGTTGTCGAGCGGGAAACTCAGCAGATTTCTTTCTGTAACCAATTAATGGCAAGGGGTCTGGGTTTTGACGAGCCACAACAAGTTCAAGGCAAAACTATCATCGAATGCTTCTTACCAGAAAACGCCAACAAATTATTTGGAGACAATCTTGTAGTTTTAGAATTAAACCAATCTTTACGTCAGCAAAAAGCCATATCTCTAGCAGATGGTCATCATTATTTTGATACAGAAATAATTCCCTTAAAAAAACCTGATGGAGAAGTTCATTCGTTGCTCTATGCTTTAAGCGATGTACCCGATTTAGTTGCTACCAAGAAAGCTCTATCTAAACGCACCGCTCAACTAGAGGCTGCCAATAAAGAATTGGAATCATTTTCTTACTCCGTTTCCCACGATTTACAAACACCTCTAAGAGTTATTAATGGTTTTAGTGATGTATTATGGGAACGCCACTGCGACAAATTCGACCATCAAGAAAAACACTATTTACAGAGAATTAAAGCCAACACCAAGCGAATGAGCGAACTGATCGATACTTTGCTGCAATTGTCGCAAATAACCCGCTCTCAGATGCAGTTGACAACCGTAGATCTTAGCGCGATCGCTACAGAAATTGCCGCCGAACTTCAAAGCACTCAACCAGATAGGCAAGTAGAATTTAAAATTACGCCTGGATTAATTGCTAATGGCGATCGCAGCTTACTGCGCATTGTCATGAACAATCTTTTAGATAATGCTTGGAAATACACGTCAAAACGAATGTCTGCCCTAATCGAGTTTGATGTCATAACTTCATCTAAACAACCACCAACTTATTTAATTAGAGATAACGGTGCTGGTTTCGATCCCACCTACGCCGACAAATTATTTATTCCTTTTCAACGCTTTCATTCAGAGGCAGAGTTTCCCGGTACGGGAATTGGTCTGGCTACCGTTCAACGTATTATCTATCGTCATGGCGGTTGCGTTTGGGCTGAAGGCAATCCCGAACAAGGTGCAGTATTTTACTTTTCTTTGTAATTAATAATTGGGAATTGACTGAAAGAGGTGTTAGATGGTGGTGAATTATTACTTAACCCGAACTCAGGTTGCTTACTGTTCTTCTTGTTGTTGTATTTGAGGAAGATTAGGCATGCAGATCAGGTTATCTTCTCGAATAAAGATTAATCCTTGACGGCGTAACTTTCCCATCAGGCGGGTAACGGTTACGCGAGTAGAACCAATCGCACTACCAATTTGGGCATGAGTTAATAGGTAGGGCAAACAATAACCCTGTTCGCAAGGCTCGCCGTATTCTTCAATTAATAGGGTTAAAAAACTTATTAGTCGTTCACTAGTTCGTCTTTGCCCTAAAGCACTCAGCCAAAGAAGTTTACGCTGATGTTGATAGCGAAATGCTTCGTATACTTCCTTGCGAAAATGGGGCCAATTGTCTAAGTCGTGCCAGTACATCCAGACTACTACAGTTCGGTCTACATGAGCATAGGCTTGAAGATTAAAGGGCGACTGTGCCACAATCTCAAAAGGATGACCGGCATCGACAAAACCTAAAAATGCTTCCTCGGGAAATTCAGATGAGGATTCCCTTGGTTCTGGCTCGTCTTCTTCTGGCAGTATATTTAATTGAGCGGTGCCTACTAAACGAATAGCTCCCCGATGTACCAAGTAAAGCAATCCCGGACGTGCAGGTATGCGCTCGTCTTTTCTGAAAGAGCGATCGCGATAGTGTGTTTGTGCCCAATCAATAATGCGTTGCCAAGTCAGAAAAGGGCGAGCTGCTTCTAAAGAGCGATCGGAGAAGTGCATAGGGAGGAGCCAAACTGATCCGTAAACGCATAATAGATCTTACATGGATAGCAAAGTATCAAAAAATACTTTCTTACATAAGTTTGTTAAATTACATCTCGCTCAGTGTGATTTAGCCATTGTCAATCTACTGCAGCAGCAGCTGGTCAAAACAATCGATTTATATCAGCAAAGCAAAAATTTGACCCTAAAAAAAGAAAAGTTAACAAAACTAATTGCCAATACCACAATTGTTCGCGATTCGTCTAAGCAACAACCAACAGAAATGGTTTATCGATGTGCGGTTGCTCTTCCTCTAGCCCATCAGTTTAAATTACCACCCCTAGAAATAGCTGAAGAACTAGCCCAACTTTTAGCGATCGCCAGTTACGAGTCGCCAACTGTTCCTTACTTAGAGTTTACCGTTCGCGTGCTTTCTCCAGGCTGGATCGATTTGGCGTTGAGCGATCGCTCTCTAGCTATTTGGCTACAAATATTGGTTGAGGAGATACAGAAAGGGAAGGGGAGACGGGGAGACGGGAAGACGGGGAGAGAGGGAAAAGATGAACAAAATTTGTTGCCGCTTCAATACGTCCACGCTCGTTGTTGTTCGTTACTGCGTTTGGGGCATCAGGAAAGTCTAATTGAGCTTAAGGAGGTACTTTTTAGTGAATCATCCTGGCAAATTGTCGAACCAAATCCAATTCCTTGGCTCGATCTCCAAGGAAATTTTCAGTTAACACATCCGAGCGAACGTCGTTTGCTAGTTCAGCTATTCATAGTAGTTGATGAATTTGCCCGATTGCAGCAAGGAAATTGGAGACAATTAGCTCAGAATTTGAGCGAAGCGATGCTAGCTTTTACTGCTGAGTGCCGTATTTGGGGAGAGGTAAAGCAGCAAAAACCCCAATTAGCACGGGCAAGATTGGGCATAATTGCTTTAGTACAATGGTATTTACAAAAACTATTACAAGAAAAATTGAGTATTTTGGCGATCGCCGAACTGTGAAATAAATATTTACACAAAAAAAGCCTCAAAATATTGACAAAAATCCAAAATTCACCTAGAATTCTTATCGTGTGAGGAGCGAACCAGTCAGAGAACCGAGACGAAACACGGCAAGTCGTCGGTTCTCTTTCTGTTTCTAGAGATAGGACTATTACCTAATGCTGTTTGAGAAAAGCTTCTACTTCTGCGGCAGTAGGTTGAGCGGCGATCGCGCCAGATTTAGTGGTAGTTAATCCCCCAACAGCACAAGCATAGGTAACTATTTCTCGAGCAATATCGGGATTGCTTAGGCTGCCTATACCTCGCTGACACAGTTGATGGATAAAGCCTGCCAAAAAAGCATCTCCTGCACCAGTCGTATCTTCCACTTTGACTTTAAAGGGAGTAACTTTGCCTTCACTATTGCTCAGACAATAGCTGACATAAGCATCGCCGTTACTAACTAACACTCCTTCGACGGAATTGAAACGACCGGCGATCGCTCCAGCATCGGTTGTACCAAATAACCACTCGGCTTCCTCAGAGGCAAATTTGACAAAATCAGTATATTGCCACAACTGTTTAATTAGAGGAAGAGCTTCACTTTCGTCTGACCAAAACATGGGTCGCCAGTTGACATCTAGCACGACTTTCAAGTCGTATTGTTCCGCTAGCTCTAAGGCTCGGAAAACAGCGGTTCTGGTTTGCGGATAGGCTAACTCGAGAGTGCCTATTACCAAAAATTCTGCTTTCAAAAATAGTTCTGTTGGTAAAGCTTCAGCTTGGAGGTAAGCATCGGCAAACTCATCGGGTTGACGTTTACCAAAACCAGCAAATTGGCGATCGCCTGTCTCTGTGCGAACTACATAAATTTGTCTGGTGGGAGCAGACGGATGGCGTTGAATGCCAGTGATATCTACTCCTACCGTCTCGAGCAGTTCGACTAACTCGTCTCCTGGTTCATCCTTACCTACACAACCGATAAAAGCAGCAGAAGTCCCCAGTTTTACTAATGCACAAGCAACATTAGCTGGCGCTCCTCCTGGATATGCAGTCCAAGATTCTACCTGTTCTACAGGACGGTTTAATTGATCTGCCAGGCAATCGAATAAAATTTCTCCCAGACAGATAACACGAGGATAGCTACGATTAGTCACTATGTCTCTTCATTTCGCTTCTTTTCTCAGACTATCGTTTTTGGGGACTGGAAAAATCAAATTGCAACTAATTTAAACTATTTAAATTTCGCCGCGAATTTCCTCGACTACCCCGTCACGAATCAAGACTTCTACATTGAGCTTTTTGACCAAGTTATCTCCTTGCTGCAGACGAAAGAAGCTTTCCATCTGTGCTTGAACGACTTCTTGATTTAACTCTAACAACTGCACTTGTTGTAATTGCTGAAGAAATTGATTTTTTTTCTCAAGTATTTCGCTTTTCTTTTGATTGACCTGAGCTTGAATACTCTCGATCTGCTTGTTTACCTGCGGACCAATAGGTTTGATACTTTGTTGTTTAATTTCCTCAATCGTTCTGTGTCCCTGCATATCTAGCTGTTGTATTTGGGAATCGAGTTGATTGATTTGATTTTGGAGTTGTTGTTGAACTTCTTCTTTCCAACGGTTAGTAACGATAGCTTTAATCGTAACTGGTCTTTTTAATAGCAAGCTAGCAGTTCCGTTGTCCATAAGTGTTTTATCCTTTGTCTGTTGTACTGTAATTGTTTAACAGCGCGCTTCCGTGTGGGAAACGGTGAGCGAATTCGATTCGCTCGCTCTAGTCGTCCGTAGCGCGATGCCGAAGGCACGCTTTCAGCGACCGTTAGCCAATGGGTTTTCAGATTAAAGATTATAGGTTGCCTTGAGGCAAAAACTAGTATTTTCTGAATATTTAACCTTTTAAGTTATAACCTTCTCTAAAAAAAATAAGGAAAATAGTTAAGTAAGAAGAAGTCAGTAGGGACGTAGCATGCTACGTCCGTACACCGAGTCAGAAGTCAGGAGTAAAAAGGAAATCCGTCGGGAAGCAAGTTCCGGCTTCGACTCTCTCAGCGCACTCAAATTAATCTCTAAACATGCTATCGATTAGATATTGATAGCGTTCGTAAATTACTGGACGCTTAATTTTTAGAGTTTGGGTCATCATCCCGTTTTCAATAGAGAAGGGTTGTCCAATGAGTCTGAATGGACCGATGCGATCGTCAGCACGATAGCCGGGACGGTTTTTTACTTCGCGGTTTAATTCTTGACGAATTAACTGGTAAATCTCTTTGCTATGAAGATCGCTGGCTTCGACTTCTTCTGGAGAAGCATGAGGACTGGGTAAATTGAGATTCAGTTGTTGGTTAGTTGTCCATTGTTGTAGTGCTTCGAGATTGGGTACGATTAAAGCACCGAGCGATCGCTGGTCTTGACCGACTAACATAATTTGGTCGATATAGGGACTGCGAACGCAAGCATCTTCAATCGGTTGCGGTTCGATATTTTCTCCGTTGGAGAGAACGATGGTATCTTTAACCCTACCCGTCAGCACTAAATCGTTAGTTGGAGTTATCCAACCCAGATCCCCGCTGTCGAACCAACCTTCAGTGTCGATCGCTTTTGCGGTAGCTTCTGGATTTTTATAGTAACCCTGCATAACTTGGGGACCGCGAATCAATACTAATCCTCGTTGACCTAAAGGTAAGGTTTGACGACTATCGGGATCGACAATTTTAATTTCTGTCTGGGGAATCGGTCTGCCTGCCGTCCCTCTTATATTATGGTTGGGAGAACGAGCATTAGTAACGGGAGAAGTTTCTGTTAATCCGTAACCAACAAGTAAAGGAATATTTACTATTTCATAAAAGTCATCTAAATGTTTGGCTAAGGAACCGCCACCGCTAATAATCGTTTTGATATTGCCGCCTACAGCATCGCGCACTTTGCGGTAGACAATTTTGTCTGCCAAGGCGTGCAGGGGAAACAGCAGACTGGCTTTGATTTGAGCGAGAAAGCGATAGCTTTTGGAGACATGAAAATGCTCTAAGCTAAGATTGTGGGCAATTCTCTTGGCAACAACATATTGTTCCGATACGCCGAAGAAAAAGTTAATCAATTTTTGTCGCCAATTTGGTTGTTCTCTAAATTGTCTTTGTACTCCTTCATAAATAGATTCCCATAAACGCGGAACCCCTACCATATAATGGGGCTTGTATTGTTGTAAATCTTTTTTAATGGAGCGCAAATTAGTGTAATAAAGAGTGCAACCATGAGAGAGAAGAAAGTATTCGCCACTACGCTCATAAGCGTGCCAACTAGGAAGAATACTGAGAGCGCGATCGCCGACTTTGGGCTGAATTACTGCTTCAAGATTAATTATTTGGTGCAGTAAATTACCGTGAGATAGCATTGCCCCTTTGGGTTTTCCGGTCGTGCCAGAAGTGTAGATCAGGGTTGCTAGAGTTTCTTTATTTTGTGGAACCAATTGCAGTTGCTGTTTTGTCCCTATTGTCATTAATTGTTGGTAATTAACAATTCTTACAGGGAGATCGCCTTCAGCTATTTCACCATCGTAAAGAATTACTACTAGTTCTATAGGCAAGTTATTCAGGTGAGAAGACAATTTATGGAAAGTGTCTGAGTTCTCAACTACTAAACTAGTGCTATCGCTATGCTCTAAAATATATAGCAATTCTTGTGGTTCTGCCGCTGAAGAACGAACTACATTTACTGCCCCTGCAGTCATAATTCCTTGATCGGCAATAAACCAGCGAGGACTATTGTCGGCAAACAAAGAAACTTTCGATTGCGGTTTGACTCCTAAAGCTTGTAAACCAGCTGCAAATTGCTGAATCTGTTTAGCTAAATCTCTGTAAGTAACGGTTACTTCTGGTTTGGCATGAGGAGCGCACAGTGCTATTGTATCACCAAATTCTTGGGCTGCTATTGACCAAATTTTTGGCAAAGAGTCAACAGTTAAGTAATCGAGTGAATTGTTTTCATAAGAGTTTGTCGATTGATTCATGGGTGAAAATTGAGAGAATATGAGAGTTGTATTTAGACTAAAATTAATAATCTATTTCTTCTTTTAGAATAATCCTCTGCCCGAAATCTATGTAAATACGGATAGACACATTTACTTTTGTCTACTTTTATTTAAGTAAGTTTACTGAGCAAGCAATGTAATTAATTTTAAAAAACTGTCTCACCAATAAACAGACAACTGTCCAAATATTTTTACCGTCATTTCAGCAATCAATTTATTTCTAAGTATCTAGAAGAGTACTTAAATATTTTCTTGTTAAGTTCTTCTAAAAGAAAACAAGCAAGCGCAAAACAGGGGAATAGAGCAATGACCGATACTACTCCAACAGAACTACCGCTACTAACTAAACCTAATTTTGCCAGTGCGTGGTAATAGATTAGATGAAAAAGATATAAAGAGTAAGAATAATTACCCACAGATGCTAACAATGATTTCAAAGGAAATTGAGGATTGGTATAAATAGAAAGACAGCAGAAAATAGGAGTTACGATCGTCAATAATGGTGCTATTTGGCTGCCCGTCTCGGGAAAACGAGTATAATATACTAGGAAAAGAAAAGATACAAAAGCGATCGCAGTTAATTTAATGCTCAGATCGTCTGGTGGATATTGCTTAATTACCGTAAGCAAGTTAGGTAATGCTAGCCCCTGGGCAAATAAAAATAAGTGTCCCATAAACACATATCGATAGACGAAATAATCTCTACTATATGGTATGGATGTAAGGGGAAAAGCAATAAAAGAAAGAAGTATTCAGAAAATTATTAATATTAAATAATTCCCGATCCCTACTTTATATTCTCTATAATCTGGTGATAAATAAGAATTAACATAATGATTTATTAACACGACAATAATAGCAAAACCCTTGAGTACCAAGATAATGTTTTGTTTTGTTTGCATTTATTTTTTATTAATAACTAACCAACAATATTTCCTAAGCCTCTTACCAATCTTTCAATTCCTTCTGTAGCCGTTTTCGGTTCCAAGGCACCATAAGCTAATCTTAGGTAGCAGCCATGCTTCATGCCAAATGTACTTCCTGGAATTACTGCTACTTTGTAGTCTTCAATTAATCGTTTAACTAGGGTGAAATCATTTATTTCTGTTTTGACTTTAAGAAAAAAATAAAACGCACCAGAGGATGAGGTAATAGTACATATATCTTTAATATTTTTGAGATAATTCAAGACAATTTCTCTGACAACAGTAATTCGAGATAAATATTTTTGGCAATAATTTTTTCCAATTTTTAATGCGCCTAAAGCAGCATATTGAGAAATAACCGGAGGGCAGATTACATTGGTATCTTGGACTTTTTTTATTGGCATTAATAAACTCTGGGGAATTACCATATAGCCGATTCGCCAACTAGCGAAACCATAGGCTTTAGATAGGCTAAATAAAGAAATAGTATGAGAATAACTGTTAGAAAAAGAGGCTGGGGAATAGTGTTTTACCCCGTTATAGGTGAAGTATTCATAAGCCTCATCGCTAATGTGATATATTCCTCTTTCTCGACAAAGTTGATTGACTTCTAATAAAGCCGCTCGCGAATAAACTGCGCCTGTGGGATTATTAGGAGAAATAGTAACTACTGCTTTAGTGTTATCGCTAATGGCTTTAGCCATTGCTTCGGGTTGTAATTGATAATTTGGGTCGGTTTCTACTAACACCGGACGGCAATTAGCCATGGTAATTGCCATTTCGTGATTGAAATAATAAGGCGTGTTGAGAATAATTTCGTCACCAACTGAAGTGATAGCCAAAATGGCATTTAAAAAAGCCATATTACTTCCAGCAGTGACAACAATGCAGTTTCGATCGTTAATTTCTATCTGATTTTCCGCTTCTAATTTAGATTTAATTGCTGCTAATAAAGAAGGAATTCCCTCAACAGACTGATACTTATGATTTTCTGGATCGGCAAGAAATTGAGATAAAGAAGCGATCGCTTCGGTTGGCGGTGGATAGAAAACTACTCCCTGTCCCAAAGAAATCGTCCCTGGATTCTGGCGAATCAGTTCGCCAACGACAGGAATCAGAGGAGACTGTACTGCCTCCATACGGGAGTTTAATTTGGCTATTTTGGGTAAAGACATCTAAATTTTAGGAGTAAGATCTATGGATAAGGTTGGTAAACTAACTGTTTTCAATATTGGCGGGAATAAAGTGCGTCTGATTACAGCAATACACTATAACCGTAAGAAAATTTATATTCGTGCTGTTTTAACCTATAGTGAGTACGATTTAAGTAAATGGAACGAATAAGCGATGTCTACTATCAATATTGATGAAACAATAAAAGCTTGGTCTAATCTAAATGACACTTTTTTGTACCTCATACGGAAACAGAATATCAAAAGCTAGTTAGTTTACTTGATGATTTGATTGATGAAGTGGGAGAAGATGAATCACATCCTTTAGCTTCTTTGATGGAAATTATTGGTTTATTGATTGAAACTTATGAATCAAAGAATGTACCAGAATTGGCATATTAAAAAACTATACCAATTGGAAAAAGTAATGAGAGAGTACAGGAGTCAGGAGTCAGAATTCAACAGCTAATAGCTTTTTTTGAACGAGCGAACTTTGAACTATTCTGCAATGATTAAAAGCAGCGCGATCGCCATAAAAAATATTACTTATCCTATTGTAGAAACCTTCCACTCAATTCAAGGAGAGGGTGCTTGGACTGGGGTTAACGCCTTTTTTATCCGGTTGGGAGGTTGTGATGTCCATTGTCCTTGGTGCGACACGAAGCAATCTTGGAACCCCAAGCATCATCCCCAAATTGCTTTAAAGGATATAGCCGAGGAAGCTAAAGCAGCCAATCCGGCGATTGTGGTAATCACCGGAGGCGAACCTCTAATGCACAATCTCGAACCCTTGACAAAGGAATTACATCAACTAGGATTACGGGTTCATTTGGAAACTTCCGGCGCACATCCTTTTAGCGGAAACTTCGATTGGGTTACTTTTTCGCCTAAAAGATTTAAACCACCCCATCCTAGTATTTATAACTGTGTTAATGAACTAAAGGTAGTAGTTGTCAATGAAGAAGATTTACAATGGGCAGAACAACAAGCTGCTTTAGTTCCCGAACAGACCTTAAAATATTTGCAACCGGAATGGAATACGCCCCAAAGTAAAGATTTAATCTTTGACTATGTCCTCAAACACCCTCAGTGGCGTATCAGTTTGCAAACTCATAAATTATTAGAAGTTCGATGAACAAGCCAAAAGCAGTTGTTTTACTTTCTGGAGGTCTAGATTCGGCGACTACAGCCGCGATCGCCCTAAATGATGGTTATGAAGCGATCGCCCTCTCTTTCCGATACGGTCAACGTCACGAACGGGAATTAGAAGCAGCCGAACGGGTTGCCGAAGCTTTAGGCATTACGGAACACTATACTATTGATGTTAATTTATCTCAATGGGGTGGTTCTGCCCTGACAGATCGATCTGTCGCTGTTCCGCAAGATGGAGTTCAACCAGATATCATCCCTGCTACTTACGTTCCCGGCAGAAATACCGTTTTTATCGCGATCGCTCTTTCTTTAGCAGAAGCAAAGGATGCAGAGGCGATTTATTTAGGAATCAATGCCGTAGATTATTCTGGCTATCCCGATTGTCGTCCCGAATATTTGGCAGCTTATCAACAACTAGCCAATCTTTCCTCCAAGGTAGGGATAGAAGGAAAAGCACCTCAATTGATCGCACCCCTCGTCAGAGACTCTAAAGTAGAGATAGTCCATCGCGCCTTGGAATTAGGAGTTCCCATTGAAAAAACCTGGTCTTGTTACCAGGGTCAAACAGAACCCTGCGGTTTGTGCGACTCTTGTAGGATACGCGATCGCGCTTTAATCGAAGCGGGAAGACCCGATTTAGCAACACCGGCGGGACGTAAATTATACGCCGAGGCGCTCGCTAGCTAATTACCGTTCACATGTACTACTACTTCTCGCTGATGACTGCGCTGACGGTGTTCCCAAAGGTAAATCCCCTGCCACGTTCCCAATACTAATCTACCTCTGGCTATGGGGATTTGCTCGGAAGTATGAGTTAATGCCGAACGAATATGAGCCGGCATATCATCGGGTCCTTCAGCATTGTGAATATAACGCATGGGGTCTTCGGGAACTAACTTAGCAAAGAAATTTGATAAGTCTCTTAGTACATCGGGGTCGGCATTTTCCTGTATTACTAACGAGGCAGAAGTATGGCGGACAAAAACAGTACACAAACCCGTTTCTACCCCAGATTCGGACACTACTTGTTCTACCTGGGAGGTAATTTTGTGCAGAGATTTACCTGTAGTTTTGATACGCAGTGCTTTTTGATGATGTTTTATCATATTTAACAACTTAACTTATCGGCAGTGGCAAATAACCCCTCTGGAGATCGCGGCAGATTTTACGAACGAGGAAGTCATTAATCTCACGATGACGGGGAATTGCTGAAGATTTTTGGGCAGCACGATTCACATAGATGGTCTGATTACCACCTTCTCGTAAAAACTCGCAATCATAGGCTTCGAGGTGGCGAATCAAATCTCTACGCTTCATGGAACAGAGAAAACCACAGATTCTCGAATCACTTCTTGTCCTTGGATCTGCTCTTCTGCCAATACTCGATTAGCTTCCAGAAGTGACTTCTCCCGATGCTGACTCTACGAGTACAGCGCGGGCTTCTTAATATCGCTATTAAGATTTTCTGCCCCAATACGCCACTTATCTAGGCATTGCACCCCCGACAGCCCGACTTGGCAGACGATTTCTTTCCCCGCTAGTCCAGCGGTACTAGATAGAGGTTCCCATCCTCTTTGTAAAATCACTCTCGCACTTGCATGGTCACGACTTGTTGTATATGTACACTCAGGACAGATGTGAACTCTTTGGCTCAGTTCTTTCTTTCCTGTATGTGCATTACACTCTGGGCAAATCTGACTACTGTACCTGTGGTCAACAGTACAAAAGTACTTCCCTCGCTTCCAGCAAACCCACTTCAGCAAGTCTCGAAATTGTCCAAAACCTCCGTCGAGCATATGTTTGTCAAGAAATCCTTTAGCCGAGACACGAAAATCTATGTCCTCGACAAAGATCATGTCAGCTTGGTCACAGAGGAGGTGACTAGTTTGAAAGTGAAAATTCCGGCGAGAATTGGATATTTTATGGTGAAGACGTGCGACTTTAAGCTGTGCTTTCTCCCAGTTCTTAGATTTCTTTTTCTTACGGGAAGCTCGTCGTTGCAGCACTTTAAGCCTACTTTGCAAGTCCCGAAAGAATCTTGCGGGTTCAACACGGAAATTGTCGCTAGTTACCAAGAAAGATTCAACTCCGATATCGCAGCCGATACCTCTTCCAAAGGGCAACGGGTCGGGTACGGAAACATCGCTAGAAATAGTTACGATTGCATACCAAATAGTGCCTCTTGCTCTAGATACAATCCTTACTCCTTTTACCTTAAACCCTTCTGGAATAGGACGATGGCAGTTTATAACTACCTCACCTATTTTGGGAAGCTTAATTATGTTTCCAAAGAGAGGATTATCAGCAAACTGCGGGAACAAGAAGGACTGGTATCTACCATATTTCTTGAATCGGGGAAAACCGTAACCACGGGCTTTAAAAGCTTCCCAGGTATTGTGCAGTCGCTTAACTACATCTTGAGTTACTTGGGAGTGGACATCTTTATAGTACGGATTGGTTTTCTTCCACTGGGTAAGTTGTCGCTTCTGTTCCAAGTAGCTAGGAAAAGGAATATCTGGCGACATTATATATTCCCGTTCCAGAGAGCAAGAGTACAAACTACACTTTCTCGAATTAATCCAGTCTTTAATGTCGCGCAGACATCTGTTATAAAGTCGCCTACACGTCTCCAGCCAGCCAAGCATCTGTGCTTGTTGGTCGGCAGTTGGATAAATTCGATAGCGGTAGTTCATTGTTAGCATGAAGCAATTTTAGCACACAACATGAACCACGATAAAACTTATTTAGATACCCAGCCTCTCATGAATGCCAGATTCAGCTAAATTTACTCTAGCCTCCTCCAAAGTATCCCCTTGGGTATTGGCTCCAGGTAATTCTTCGACCAAGCCAATATAACCTTCGGGAACTCTCTGGAAAACCTTAGTTATTTTGAGCTGCACGATCTACCTCAAAACTCTTATAACATTGTCGCTACAAAATAACTCTGGAGCAAGGTCATTGGTAACGAGCGTCATTGAGTAAAGCTTGTAGATTGGATTGACCTAAGAAACCTAACACTTGTCGCTATCTTCAAGCAGATTGCCATAATATCGAGTACAACGCAAGTCGATAAGGATTCAGATTTAGAAAAGAGGTATTAGGTGAGAATTTATAACCTAAAACTTCATACCCGATCGCTGTATTTATTTCCTTATACTTTGAAGGAAGTAGTAGAAATACCCAAGCTCATCGCTTTGTAATTAATTAGCCTGGATCTAGATAAACTATCTTTTTTTATTTAATCCTTACTAAGTAAAATTATTACTTATGAACTCCTTAATCGAACCGGATTATATTCATGACTATCAGCATTTTGAACAGTACGTCGCAAAGCTTTTTAGTAAAGCAGGTTGGATAGTAGAAACGGCGAAAAATAATCAACCCGGATATGATTTGATAGTTAAAAAAGATAAACAGGTTGCTGCCGTTCAAGTTAAATGGCTAAAAAGTAATGTTGCAGCCCCTCAGCTTTTAAAATTTGCCGATCTCTTAGATAGTGAGGAAGGAAAAAAATTTGATTTTGGTTTTTTTGTTACTACTAAAGGTTTTGGCAATCCAGCAAAGGCTTTAATCAAAGCATGGGACAAAGATACAAAAGTTTTTTGTGGTGTGGCTTCGGAAAGTGAAATTATTTGGCTCTCGGATAGACCACAAAAAAAATCAACAAAAGATATTATTTATAACAATAATAAAGTTTATTTCGGCATTTTTACTTGCAAAGGTGGTGTAGGTAAAACTACCATAGCTGCTCATCTAGCAGGTGCTTTTGTCTTGCAAGAATTTAATGTAGCTCTGGTAGATCTAGATCCAGAACAAAATTTACATAAATTAGTAGGAGATGGAATTTTTGTTCCCAATTTTAGAGGTGGTGTCGGGCATAGTATAGAAGTTTTTAACGATCGGGACTGGGATGAAAATGCAGCTAAAGATTGCAAAATTGTAATCTGTGATTGTTCTCCTGCTGTTGAACGCAATCCCCAAGAATTAATGAAAAAATTTGACTATTGTATTATTCCCACAACTTTAAATCCCTTGGGTATAAATAAACATGGCAAAGTTATCCAAGATACTGTTAACAAAATCCGCGAATTCAATCAAAAAGCTCATCTGTTTGTAGTAATTAATAACTATAAAAAAATTAATGCGGTCAAGAGGATGGAAATTCTAAGGCGAGCTTATTTGGATGCTTATCAAGAAATTAAACAAACAGATGATAAATTTCACTGTATCGATCCAGAAAAAGCCTGCATTCGTGCTAGCGACCAACTCTATTACTGGGGAATTCACTTACTAGAAAATCCAGAAGAGCCACGTAGCGAATTAGCTTTTGAGCTTGTAGGAGGAAGATGTTATCCACGGGATGATTTTATTAATTTAGCCGATTATATTGAAACCGAAGCAGGGTTAGGTGTTTTGAGAACTTAGCATTGTGCATTTTGAATTGTTTAACAAGAGCAATCGAGCCCGTGGGTTGTATCCTCTTCTTGACCGAACTTAGCTATGATAGGCATATTTAAGCGATCGCAGGCTAAAAATTACTGTTGAAGAAATCCAGCGAGACTCTTGGAAATATCTACACCAAGTTGAAGCAGGTGAAAGTTTTGCCGTGTCAGTCGATGCGCGAATTTGGGATTGATTTAATCTCCGTGTTTGGCATCCCCATCTCCCCGTCGCCACGTCTCTTGAGTACGGGCAAATATTAAGCGTGACAGCTTAGAATTTTATTTGTCTGGGTGGAGAGAACAAGTATCCTTGTGCATATTGGCATGACAACTGTTGGAGTAAAGCCAATTGTTCTGATGTTTCCACCCCTTCAGCAACTATTTTCAGTCCTAAAGAATTCCCTAACGTCACGATGGCGCGAACGATCTCCAAACTCTCTAGAATTCTGCTAATAAAGGAGCGGTCAATCTTTATGAGATCGATGGGGAAACGGTGCAGATAATTTAAAGAAGAATAGCCCTTGCCAAAGTCGTCGAGGGACAAACCAATCCCCAATGCTTTCAATTCTGCCAAAAGAACTGCTGCTGATTCTGGATTTTCGATGATAGCACTTTCGGTAATTTCTAGATTTAAACTGCTAGCCTCTAAACCAGTCTCGTCTAAAATTTGTCTAATTTGTTCCACGAGATTCGGTTGTATTAAATCCCTGCTAGAAAGATTGACACTGATGGTTGAAGATGAAGAAATTTGACGCTCTTCCTGCCACGCTTTCATCTGACGGCAAGCTTCTCGTAACACCCATCGATCTATCGGGACAATTAACCCAATTTCCTCCGCTATAGGGATGAACTCAGCTGCACAAATTAAACCTCGTTGAGGATGATGCCAGCGCACCAAGGCTTCAAAACTAACTATCTCTTGAGTTGTTAGTGAAACAATGGGTTGGTAGTAAACGATTAACTCATCCCGTTCAAAAGCTTGCCGGAGATCGTTTTCTAATTGTAAAACTGACAGAACTTGACTGCGCATGACGGTATCGAACACTTCATAACGTCCTCTGCCTTTAGCTTTGGCACGATACATGGCAATGTCAGCATCTCGGAGTAGTTCCTCGATTTGTTCGTAACCAATTGAACTTAAAACAATGCCCATACTGGCATTGGTAAATACTTCTTGTCCATTTAGATTGAAAGATATGCTCAACTCTTGCTGAATTCTTTGAGCAACTTTATAAGCTTCGTGTTCGTTGGGGAGATTTTCTAGGAGGATGGCAAACTCGTCTCCTCCCAAACGCGCTACTGTATCGATAAGGCGGACGGATTTTAAGAGCCTAGCGGCGACGGCAACGAGCAACCGATCCCCTACTGTATGCCCCAGACCGTCATTGACCACTTTAAAACGATCGAGGTCTAAAAATAAGACAGCAAACAAATAATCTGGATGTCGCTTGACTCGTTCGACTGCATCGGTGAGTCTTTCCATAAACCAAGCGCGGTTTGGCAAATTAGTTAGAGCATCATAAAATGCCTGACTATGTAATTTTTGTGCTGCTAACCTCTGCTGGGTGACATCTCGGAAGATTAACACCGTACCTGTAATACTTCCTATGCTGTCTTTAATTGGTGTAGTGCCTTTATAATTTGTAATTGGTGCTGCACTGTCTTCTATTGGCACTTCCGTCCCATCTTTCCTCACCAGTAAGGTATGCTCTGGCAAAGTGCCAATCTTACCTGTTTCCAGAACTTGATTTATTGGGCTATTGACACTCTTGCGGGTAGTCTCATTAATGATTTTGAAGACCTCACGGGCATCTGTGCCAACTGCATTGTTGAGCGACCAGCCTGTAAGTGTTTCGGCAATGGGGTTGATAAAAGTAATACAAGCTTTGCAATCGGTAGTTATTACTCCATCGCTAATGCTGTTGAGAACAGTTGCCAGCCATTGAGCATTTTCTCTCAATTGCCTTTCCATCTGATGCTTGTAGAGAGCGATCTCAATGGTGGTGCGTAATTCTCTTTGTTCAAAGGGTTTAATAATATAGCCAAGTGGTTCGGTAATTTTCGCTCGTCTTAAGGTAACTTCATCTGCATGAGCCGTTATGTACACTACTGGGATATCAAACCGATCTGAAATTTGTTTGGCAGCAGCGATCCCATCCATTTCGCCGAGGAGTCTGATATCCATTAAGATTAAATCCGGATTAATTTCAGCCGTTTTCTGAATGGCTAACTCCCCTGAATCAGCAATTGCTGGGACAAAATATCCCAAATCTTCTAGGATTGTTTGTAGGTCTTGGGCAATAATACTTTCGTCTTCAACTACTAAGATAGTTTCCGGCATTTTAATTATTGTTATTAACTTTAATTCTAGTTAAAGTAATTTGAAACTGCGTTCCCAAATCACTATTAACTTTAATTTCACCGCGAAGTTGATTGGTTAGATTTTTTACTAATTTTAATCCTAAACTTTTGGTTTGCTCTAAATCGAAATCGGGCGGTAAGCCTCTGCCATTATCGCTAATAGTTAAGACGAGATTTCCTTCTTCGTCAGGCATGGCTTGAATATAAATTTCACCTTTCTTTCTAATTTTAAAAGCGTATTTAAGTGCATTAGAAACCAATTCATTAATAATCAAACCACAGGGTACTGCCGTATCAATATCCAAGAAAAAATCTCGATTGATTTCTATTTTTTTGGTAATATTTAAATCATAAATTGTGTAAGAGCAAAACAAATTATTAGTTAAATTATAAATATATTCAGCTAGGTTAATTCTAGAAAGATTTGGAGATTGGTATAGTTGTTCGTGAATCAGTGCCATTGCCCTTACTCGGTTTTGACTTTCCTTAAATTGCTCGAGAATTAGCTTATCTTTAAGAGAACGGGCTTGGAGATTAAGTAGGCTACAAATGACCTGTAAATTATTTTTGACTCGATGGTGAATTTCCTTGAGCAGTATTTCTTTTTCTTTGAGAGCTTTTGCCTGTTTTCGTTCGGTAATATCTTCAGCTATGTAAGAAAACCAGGATTCCTCATTTGTTATCTTGGCGATCGGGGAGACAGTTACTGAGAGATCGATCGCGCCTTTGTCAGTCTGGTGAACGTACTCAAAACTGACAGGATGACCTGTTAATTCGCTTTGGCGGTAGTGGCCGATCCACTCCTGCATTATTGCTTGAGGAACGCCCATTTCGCTTGCCAATCGCCCTTTTACGGTTTCTGGAGTAAGTCCAAAAAATACTGCTGTAGTGGCGTTGTCGGAAATATGTAAAATATCATTCTCCACAAGCTTAACAACTCCCATCATCATCGGCGCACTATTGTAAAAACTGCGCAGAATCGATTCCCTTTCCTGCAAAGCTTGTTCTGCTTGTTTACGCTTGGTGGTATCCCGTCCCACAGCTTGAAATTCGATTAAGTTACCCTGCTGGTCAAAAATTGCCCGATTGCTCCATTGCATCCAGCGGATTTCTCCATTGACAATAACTCGATGCTCGATTGTCTCTACTGGATTTTCCTTAGTCAGAGACTTCAAAAGTCGCTCGCTCCTCTGTTGATCTTCTAAGAAAAGGAATGATTTGTAGCTATTTCCAATTAATTCCTCTTTTTCCCTGCCAAAATAGCGACAGTAAGCCTGATTAACGAAGGTTAGTGTTCCCTCGGGCATCAACCGAGCAATTAGTTCTGTCTGATCCTCAACTATAGCGCGATAGCGTTCTTCGCTCTGCCGTAAGGCTGTTTCTAGCTTACGGCGTTCGGCAATTTCTCCTTCTAGTTCGAGGTTGGCTGCTTCCAATTTTTCTGGACTGGGAAGGGCAAGAGCTTTCGGAACTAACGGGATCAGCTCCAGAGCAGTGAAGCAGGAGATAAGAGCAGTGAAAACTTTGACGAATCCCGATAGCCAATAGTTTGGATGCCAGAGCGTCCAAATCTCCATCATATGAGTACTACCACAGGAGATGATAAAGGCGGCAAACAGAAGAAAGATCGAAGGATAGGGCAAATCTTGGCGTTTGTGGACAAAATAGACCAGGGTAATCGGGATGGAATAATAGGCGATCGCAATCAGAAAGTCAGATACAACATGAAGCCAGACTAGGCGAGAAATCCAAAGGTAGCAATGTCCGTGAGGAATAAATCGGGTTACTGCCAAAACGTTCGACAATACCTGTGACATTTATAGTACTTTTCAACTAGTTGCAACGAGCCTTGATTGAAGTCCAAGATACTCTGTCCCTTGCAGAACGGAGTATCTTGGACTTCGTCAAAAGTCAAATTTTAATCTAAAATTCAGAATTTAGGAGTCAGAAGGAATATAAATCTTAACTATCTTCCGTAAGAAGTCCCACTCGCGGTGCCCTAAAATTTATAAGCAATCAAAAATTCTTCCTTTGGTTTAAGCTCCCAGACGCTTTACCATGTCTATGTAGACAACAGATAACTAAAACCTGTAGATATATAGACAGGAGATCGTATTTTGAATACTCAGTCTTCTAATAGTTGGCAACCCTTAATTGGAGGTATTATTGCCGCTTTAATTGTTTTAATTGCTTTTAACGCTTTTGTCATCATCAATCCAGGTCAGGCAGGAGTTCTCAGTATTCTAGGTAAAGCTCAAGACGGACCTTTACTAGAAGGACTTCATTGGCGACCTCCGTTTGTTTCCCAAGTCGATATTTACGATGTAACGGTACAAAAGTTTGAAGTTCCGGCTGAAAGCTCTACCAAAGATTTACAAGATCTTAGAGCTAGCTTTGCCATTAATTTCCGGCTCGATCCGCTCATAATTGTCGAAATTAGAAGAAAACAAGGAACTTTACAAAATATTGTCGCCAAAATTATCGCTCCTCAAACCCAAGAATCTTTTAAAATCGCTGCTGCTAGAAGAACGGTAGAAGAAGCAATTACCCAAAGAAATGAACTCAAAGAAGATTTTGACAACGCCCTTGGTTCTCGATTAGAAAAGTATGGAATCATTATTTTGGATACTAGCGTTGTCGATCTAAGCTTTTCCCCGGAGTTTGCCAAAGCAGTAGAAGAAAAACAAATTGCCGAACAAAAAGCTCGCAGAGCAGTATACATTGCTAGAGAAGCCGAACAGCAAGCGCAAGCAGAAATTAACCGTGCTAAAGGTAAGGCAGAAGCTCAAAGACTACTAGCTGAAACTCTTAAAGCTCAAGGGGGAGAATTAGTACTGCAAAAAGAGGCGATCGAAGCTTGGCGCGAAGGGGGAGCGCAAATGCCTAGAGTTCTGGTAATGAGCAGTGATTCTCAAAGCAGAGTTCCTTTCATCTTTAATCTGGGAGATGGGCAACAATAAGTTGTACATTTAATGAAAATTATTATGATTGAGGGAGCTTTCCTCTATTTGTTCCAACTAGATCGCTCTCGCCAGTGGCTGGCACATCAACTTGATGAGTTTGGGCTCGGAGCGATAGAAACTCCGTTTCAGGTAATTTTTTCAGAGCCGGGGGTCGAGCTGCGCTTCTATGGAGTCGAGCGAGGGAGCGGACCAATAGTGTTAATTGTTCCCGCCCCGATTAAGAGTGCATCGATTTGGGATTTGAGTCCCTCCGTTAGTGTCGTGCAGCATTGCCTTCGGGAAGGATTGCGAGTTTACCTTCTCTGTTGGAAGCCGCCAAGAGAATCTCAACGAGATTTTGGTCTGTCGGAATATGCCGATCATTTTATTCTAGATGCCTTGGAGCCGATCTTATTGGAGACTGGACAGTCACAGATTTTCCTAGCCGGACATTCTTTGGGAGGAACTCTCGCCGCCATCTTTGCATCTCTCCACCCCGAGCGAGTCAAGGGGCTAATTCTCCTGGGAACGCCCCTGGGATTTGGTCGGTTGTCGGGGATTCTAGCTGCTTTCGTAAAGGCTTTTCCCAGAACTTCTTTTTTAACGGCGACTCGGGGAAATATCCCTGGCTCATTTCTCTCGATCGTGTCTGGAGCGATCGCTCCAGTAACCTTCGGATTTGACCGATGGCTGGATTGGGTTTTAAGCCTTCCAGATAACCACGCTCGGTTAACTCACTTGCGGGTCGCTCACTGGATGCTTGAAGAGATGCCGATGGCGCAGCGCCTTTTTAAAGAAGTCGTCGAACAGTTATATCGTGAAGATCGCTTTTTGAGCGGGAGCTTAAGGATTGGAGGCAAGCAAGCCGTGCCAGAACAGGTTACGGCTCCAGTACTGAGTGTTGTAGATCCACGATGCCGACTGGTTCGACCTCAATCCGTCATGCCGTTCCATCAAGCCATTAGCCATCCCGATTCTCAACTGCTCTGGTATGAAGGAGACACGGGAGTAGCTCTGCAACACGTCGGGATGCTCGTTGGACGGCAGGCTCACCTGAATTTATGGCCGCCAATAATCGACTGGATTCATTCTCGTTGGGAGGAGGGATAAATATTATGATTTAGGTTTTCGATCGAGGCGATTGGCTTGTTCGATCGCCAACTTTTCTCTAGCTCTTTGGGCAAAAGGTTGTAATTCCTCGATCGCCATGCCGCTGAGAATACTTAAATTTTCTAAATCCATTCCCTTCATTAACATTTCTACACACCAAGTCTGTCTGGCTTGTTCTATGGTTGGGTTTTGTCCTTGAAGGGTAAGTAACCCTTCTGTCAAATTTGCCCATAAAGCCCGTAGTTCTTGCTCGGACATTGGTTGTTCTTCTTCGTTGAGAAACAAAGCAGGCTGGTCATCTTTACGAGTTTTGAGCCATTGAGTTAAGGGATTATTAGTAGAAGAACCATAGCGTTTTCCCGTAATCCATTGATTGAGGGGAACTTGTCGGGGTGCGTCGCCATTAATTTGCAAGATATGTTGATGGGATTCGCTAATAGAGTGCGATCGCTCTAAATTAACTACCTCTGTAGCAGATAAACCCGCTCCAAATAAAACATAAGCCAAAGCGTAATGCTGTCGTCCAAGTTTCTTAGCTCGTTGGAGAATCGAATGAACTAAATTTCCTGGGAGATCGGTTACTAGACTTACTGGTGGTGCTGAGTCACGGATTACTCCTCTGTAAAACGACGAAGACGGTACGGACCGTTGTTCGGTCTTAGTTTCGGTAGTGATAGTTGTTTGCTGTTGGGGCGCGATCGCTCCCTGTAAAAACAATGTTACTAAACTTTCTAGGAAATCTTCTCGTCCTTCCCAAAATTTGTGTCCTTCGCTAGTTAATTCGATCGCAAAGTAGCCCAACAACAGCCCATTGAGTAAACTAGCTAATTTTTCAGCAGGCAAACGACTCTGCCAACCATTTTCCGCGATCGCTTTTGCCAAACATTCGGCAACATAACTATTGGCTTGATTTAAGCTCTGTCCTATAGCGATACGATTTTCTAATGGATATTGACCCGCATTACCTACTATAGAACGTATTAATTCGGGAACTCTTTCTAAAGCCTGTAAACTTTCCTCTGCATAAGCTTTTAAAGCCTCAGAGACGCTCTGCTTGGCAACAGCTCGTTCGGTTAAAGTTTTACCTAACTGGGCAAAGTTGGCAGAATCTTCCATTACTGCTAAAAGGAGTCCATGCTTGCTGCCAAAATGACGGAATATAGTAACTTCATTTACTTGAGCGCGTTCGGCAACTTCTTTGGTTGTGGTTTCTGTCACTCCTTTGGTAGCAAATAACTCCAACGCTGCATCAATCAGTCGGGTTCTCGTTGATTTTTTTTGAGCAGGCATAAATAAAAATGCAAGTAGCACTTGCACGATTGGAAAGAACTTGATAAACTAAAAAATGTAAGTAGCACTTGCATGTCTTATCTATAATTATAGCGATAAAGCTATAGCGTGCTGAGACCTGCATTAACTCACGAAGTTATTTGCTGCATCAGTAATAAAAGATTTCTAAGGACAAAATAAATAATGACACAACAAGCAATTATTCCAGAAGGTAAGCCAGAAGGTACCTTTTCTTGGATAAGTTTGGCTTTTTTCGCGACAATTCACGTTTTAGCTCTATTGGCACCTTGGTTCTTTTCTTGGTCGGCTTTAGGAGTGATGATTTTTCTCCACTGGCTACTGGGTAGTATTGGTATCTGTTTAACCTATCACCGTCTTTTGACCCATCGCAGTTTTCAGGTGCCTCAGTGGTTGGAATATATCTTAGCAACTATAGGGGCTTTAGCGTTGGAAGGAGGACCGATCTTTTGGGTGTCGGCACATCGTTTACATCATTCTCATACCGAGGATAAAGATAAAGATCCCTATTCAGCAAGTCGGGGTTTTTGGTGGAGTCATATGCTCTGGCTATTTTACCATCGGGAGCCTTTTTTCAACTATGAATCTTACAAAAAATATGCAGCCGATTTAGAGCGATATGCTTATTATCGCTGGTTAAACCGTAACTTCCTACTGCTTCAGATTCCTTTAGGGTTATTGTTGTACGCTTTGGGCGGATGGTCTTTTGTCATCTATGGTATGTTTTTGAGAACAGTTTTGCTTTGGCACAGCACTTGGTTAATTAACTCCGCTACCCATTTACGAGGATATCGTAATTTCTCTGTGGATGATGGCTCTCGCAATCTTTGGTGGGCGGCAATTTTAACTTATGGAGAAGGTTGGCATAATAACCATCATGCTCACCCCCGTGTAGCTAAAGCTGGACAGCGTTGGTGGGAAATCGACATGACTTGGTGGGCAATTCAAATTCTCAGAATCTTGGGTTTAACGAAGAAAATTGTCATGGAACCAACTCGGACTGTAGCAAAGATTTGAGTTAAACCGATCGCTTTTGGAAAAAATCAGTTGTAATCTTAAGAGCGATCGTTCGGCAAAAGTGAGCGGCGCAGATCTTACGGAAACGAAGCGCAGAGTCTGTTACCCGTTCACTCTACTGTGTTGCTATACTGCGATCGCCTTCCATTACACATTTAGCGCCGGCTGAACTTTACCTTCAGCCCATCGCGAGGACGAGAAAACGGCAATACAACTCGCTCTAGATTTTGTCCGGGTACTAACTCCCATTTGCGATCGCGAACTAACAAAGCAGCAAACAGTTTCATTTCTAATCTGGCAAACTCTTTACCCAAGCATTCTCGTATGCCGCCACCGAATGGAATATGGCTGAAGAGTTTTTGTTTATCTTGCGATCGCTCTGGGTCAAATCGATCCGGGTCAAATCGCTCTGGGTGTGTGTATATCTGACTATCTTGATAGGTTTCCGGAATCTGATAATATACATCCCAACCCTGTAGAATCGAATACCCACCGAACTCGCAAGTCTCCAGCACTTTCCGCGATCCACTCCGAACCACAGGTGGTGCAATTCGTAACACCTCTTTTAGCACTTGCTCTAGGTAAATCATTTGCTTCGAATCGGGTAAGCAATTCTTCCCACGCTCGAACTGCTCGATCGAACTTGCTACCCGGAAACCGAACTGGAATCGTCAAAAGCCCCTCGCTCCAAGCTTCGTAAACTTTTTCTAACGATTCGTCCGCAGCAGTACTCACGCCGACAAATAAACGACAAGCAAAGACTCCCCGATCGCAGGTAAACCCAATCGACCAGGAGGTAGTGGGAGATTTGGCTGAGTTGAAAGGCTGGTCATGCTTCCCTCATTATTGAACGAGTATTTCGATACGCTACTGTTTCGTAAGCTATCCTGGCATTTATGAACGAGAGCAACAAAAAGCCGGGAAGACCCCGTAGTCTCCAATCTCATCAAGCAACATTGCAAGCGACTCTGGAGTTACTTGCAAAAGTTGGGTTTGATGCCATGAGCATTGAGGCGATCGCGGCTCGTGCTGGTGTTGGCAAAACCACCATCTACCGTCGCTATAGCTGCAAAGAGGAATTGGTTGCCACTGAGTCATGGAGATGTTATGTTCGTCGTGCCTTACATCTTTTTCTGGGATAGTTTACCGTGAACTAAAGTTCCGGCTCAAAGCTCAAACCCATTGAAATGGGTTAGCTTAACGAAGTCCAAGCAGGCTCCGCCGTCTCACGGCGGAGTACCTTGGACCAATATTTCGAGTCAGTTAAAACTGACCGCGCTCTGCGGTGGCGTGCCGTCTCCGCCGTCTCACGGCGGAGTACCTGCCACTTTAGCTTTGAGATGAGGAAATTGATTTCCTGGTAGCTATGCGTAAGTCCTATGGGAGAAAACTCGGTCTAGCTTGGCGATCTTAGTACAAACAGAATATCGGTAATCTAGCTATTTTCGAGAATTGGTATAATTTAGAGTTAACTATAAAAATTATGACGGCTAATTTTTTCTCCTTGTCCCCGCGTCTTCAGATTAAGCCTAACAAACTAGCTAGTAAGGCTTTTTGGGCATGCATGCGATTTTCTGCCTGATCCCAAACTCTCGACTGTTTTCCTTCCATTACTGCTTCGGTAATTTCTTCTCCTCTATGAGCGGGTAAGCAGTGCAGAACAATAGCTTCGGGGTCGGCATAGCTCAAAAGCTGCTCGTTAATTTGATAAGGTTTGAAGACAGGAATTCTCGTATCGGCAGAATCTTCTTGTCCCATACTAGCCCAGACATCGGTATAGATTACTTGTGCTCCTTCTACTGCAGCTATGGGGTCATCTGTAATTATAATTTCTGCATTGTTGTTGGCTAATTGTTTGGCTTGTCGCACAATTTGCTCATCTGGCTGATAATCATTGGGAGTAGCTATACGGACTTTCATGTCCATTAAGGCTCCTCCTAAAAGCAAAGAATGGGCGACATTGTTACCATCCCCAACATAAGTCAGGGTTATACCTCCAAGATAACCAAAACATTCTTGAATGGTTAACAAATCGGCTAAGATTTGGCAGGGATGTTCGAGATCGCTTAAGGCGTTGATAATAGGAATTTCAGCGTATCGAGCAAATAATTCTAAATCTTTTTGAGCGAAAGTACGAATTGCTAAAATATCCAGGTAGCGGTCTAATACCCTTGCCGTGTCTTGAATTGGTTCTCCTCTACCAACTTGGGTAACGCTGGGATTGAGGTCGATAACCTGACCCCCCAATTGATACATGGCTACGCTAAAAGATACCCGCGTGCGAGTCGAGGCTTTATAAAATAAAAGTCCTAGTATTTTGTTACATTGAGGCGATCGCTCTCCCTTTTTTAGCTGTCGAGCAAGCTTGAGTAGCTCGTCTATCTCTTCACTACTTAAGTCGGCAATTCCGAGTATGTCTCTTCCTTTTAGTTGTTCCATCTCCAGCCTCGTCCGAGCAGGAATACATGCAGCAGCATAGAAAAAGTTAATTTTAAAACTAAAAGAAGGATGAAATCAACTATATGGGCAAGTTAAGGTAAAAAGTAGTTGAATGTTTATTGTTGAATTTTCTTTGGAAAAAAAAGCCAAAACGAACTTGAGTAGTAGGCGATCGCCTTTTTGGCAACTCTTTACTTTGGCTCTCTTACATCTAGGTTTGGGTCTGAGTATTCCTCCGCTACTGGCAACTAGAACTTTGGCAGCAGAAAAAATCTATCTCGATTATGGACCATTACAATTTTCTTTAGCAGTAGAATCTTTGGAGCTGTACGCGCGAGAAGGTACAATAAACCGTGATTTAGCCGACTATACTCGTTTTTTGACTCCCAAACAGTTAGAAGATTTAAGAACTGCTTTGGTGACTAGTGCAGAGATTACACCTCTAGCAGTAGCTCAGTTTCTTTATTCGCCTCAAGGAGAAAGAATTCTAGAACAAGTAGGTCAAATCATTCAAACCAAAGCCGGTCAACCAGGTTTCTATGCAATTCGCTCTGCACTGATTCTCGCTGCAGCCGAACCAGAAGGCTTAACTCCTCTAAATATTTTAAAAAACTTTCCTACTTACGGTATTCGTATTAATTCCCAACGAGGCTTTGAAATTATTGAAAAGTTAAGCAATATCGTTCAGCAAACCGAGATGGCGATCGCGGCGGTGAAACAGGAAGCAAGCAGACAAATGAAAGCAGAAACTTTAGTCAATATTTCTCCTCTACCCAACTTTAGCCAACCAGGCAAATTTGCCTTCGAGAAAATAACCTTAACTTTAGAAGATCGACAGCGCAGAAGAACTTTTTCTGCAGATCTCTATCTGCCGCAACAACAGTCGTCATCCTTGAAGCGTTTTCCTCTGGTAATTATTTCTCACGGTCTTGGTTCCGATCGCATTACCTTTGCTTATCTAGCCAGACATTTGGCTTCTTATGGTTTCGCCGTAGCGGTTCCCGAACATCCAGGAAGCAGTGCCAGTCAACTTCAAGCACTATTTAATGGTTTGGCTAGCGAAGTAACGCCAGCCAAAGAATTAATCGACCGACCTCTAGATATTCAGTATTTGTTAGATCGATTAGAAGCTAGTTATGGAGAAAAAATAGATGTTCTACAGGCAGGTATTATCGGTCAGTCTTTTGGCGGTTATACAGCCTTAGCTCTAGCCGGAGCAAAGTTTAATTTTAATCTGTTAACCCAAGCTTGTCCAAACTTTGACAATTCTTTAAATGTATCCCTCTTGTTACAATGTTTAGCTCTAGAATTGCCAAATAAAAAGATTAATTTACAAGACCGCCGAATAGTAGCTGCGATCGCGATCAATCCCTTAACTAGCGGTTTGTTTGGTCGAGAGGGTTTGAGTCAAATTCAAATACCGATTATGTTTGTTTCTGGTAGTGCCGATCCGGTAACTCCAGCTTTATCGGAACAGATCGAACCGTTTACTTGGCTAAAAACCCCTCATAAATATCTAGCACTCCTCATCGGAGGCACTCATTTCTCGACTTTAGCTAAATCTAATGATGTCGTTCCTCTACCTCCCCAAGCGATCGGTCCCGATCCGGCCATTGCTCAAAATTACATTCAACAACTCAGCCTTGTCTTTTTCAATTCCTATGTAGCTAACCTGCCAGAATATCGAGGTTATCTCAGTGCCGATTACGCCGCCACCATCAGCCAAGATTTGATGCCTTTAAGTTTCGTGCGATCGCTTCTTTTACCGCAGAGTAATTAGTACGTTACTGCTCCATAAAACTTAGACAACGTAGGACAAATCCTGACATTGATGTTTACTATCTGCTTCAGCCGAGACTGTCGGCAGCACCTCGTCCACAGATCTTGAAGCGACTAAGCCAGCCGCTAACGCCTCATAGTTTTCTAAGTTCAGGGCGGCGTTTAAATCCCTGCACCTACTCATTCCACAAGCAGGACAGTTATAAGTTCTTATCGCTAAAGGCATCTTTTGCCTATGACTGCAATTACTACATAACTGACTGCTGGGGAAGAATCTATCGGCTATCACTAGAGTAGACTCATAGCGATCGCATTTATACTGCAACTGCTCTCTTATCATTCCAAAGGAAGAATCAGCTATAGCCTTAGTAAGATTGCGGTTTTTAAGTAAACCTTTAACATTCAAGTCTTCAATTATACATTTAGCGTGGTTCTTGCTTACGTAACTAGTAAGATGATGAATGCTCTTAGCCCTTATGTCCGCTATTTTCCGATGAGCTTTAGCTACCTTTAACCTAGCCTTACACCAATTAGAGGACTTAAATACCTTACGGCTTTTATTCAGCGATTAAATCAAACTCTTGCCATAAGTAAAGAAGAGGAAACGTGTTTATATACTCTTTTTCAGCTTTTTCCTCTTCCTCAGTTCATAAATTATAAAACTCCGGCGTTACCTAACCCTAGAATAATTCCTGTACCCAGAATATGACCGAAGCTAGTCGTAGCTAATAATTCAGGAACGCCAAATTTATCCCATAACTCCGGCTTGGGTACGGGTAAATCCGGTCCTTCTCCTGGATGTTGAATGGCATAGCGACCAACAGCAATTGCAAATAAATTGCACAAAATCATAATGAGTGCTACCGATGGATTCCACTCGACTGTTGTAGGGGTAGAGTGAGCTGCCAGAATTAAAGTAGATATCATTTAAGCTTTAACTCCCGTGTTGCTAAACAGTATATTATTTAAAGGAATTATAGAAATCTCTCTGTTAAAAACTTCGTTTTGTCTTAGATAGTTAACAGTACTTAAAAGTTTTACCAAAAAACTAAGATTACACGACACCGGAAGATAATCCCCAAGATGCGAGTTAAAATTTGCGGCATAACTAAGTCAAATCAAGCAAGGGCAATTGTCGAATTAGGAGCAACCGCGTTGGGATTCATTTGCGTGCCTCAATCTCGCCGCTATGTTACGCCACAGGCGATAGCAGAAATTGTTGCTTGCCTACCTCAAAATATAGACTACATAGGGGTTTTTGCCGATGCCGATTGTCAAGAAATTGTTTCGGTCGTTACTGAAGCTGGTTTAACCGGGGTTCAACTGCATGGCAACGAATCGCCTCAATTTTGCGATCGCCTACGCCAACTATTACCCAAGCAAATTGAAATAATAAAAGCTTTGAGACACAAAACCTCCCAGTCTCTAGTTGAAGCTAATGCTTACTCGGAGTGCGTCAATACGCTGTTATTAGATGCCTATCATCCTCAACTATTAGGGGGTACCGGTCAAACTCTCAATTGGCAAGAATTAGCTGATTTCCAGCCGCCTCTGCCTTGGTTGTTAGCTGGCGGACTGACACCCGATAACGTGTTTGTTGCCTTAAAACAAATTCGTCCAACTGGCATCGATCTTTCCAGTGGAGTAGAGCGATCGCCCGGCGACAAAGACATTAAAAAAATTGCCCAATTATTCGAGCAACTTAAAAGAATTTAGCAATTATTGAGAAAAGAAGGAAAAACGATTTGCATTGGTGATGAACTCAAAATTGGCTCATCGCAAAGATTAAGTAGTCATGCCAAATTAAATTTATATTAAATTTATTTTAGATGCATTATCTGTAGCAGACATTTAGCAATTTGGTATTATAAATTCGCCACACGGGACTCCTTTGCGTGAGGCTAAATTATATTTTCAGCAGAGAGGAGGAATAAGTTTAAGTCCCCTTGTCTGCCTATCCCCTCATCCCCGTTTGCACGCGCCATAAATTAGCATAAATGCCTTGTTGGCTCAATAATTCTTCATGGGTTCCCTGTTCGATCAGTTGCCCGAATTCCAGTACATAAATACAGTCAGCATGACGGATAGTAGAAAGACGATGAGCGATCGCGATCGTGGTTCGATTGCGAGTAATCTTTTCTAAAGAACGAGCGATCGCTGCTTCGGTTTCATTGTCTACTGCAGAAGTAGCCTCATCGAGGATTAAAATTGGTGGGTTTTTTAACACCGCCCTGGCGATCGCAATTCTTTGTCTTTGTCCGCCAGATAATTTTTGTCCTCTCTCGCCAACAATAGTGTCGTATTCTTGAGGTAGTTGGCAGATAAAATCGTGGGCTTCTGCTATTTTAGCGGCGGCGATTACTTCTGACAAACTGGCGTTGAGATTGCCATAAGCAATATTTTCTCTCACCGTACCGTGAAACAGAAAAACATCCTGACTAACTAAACCAATTCCCCGCCGTAAGTCAGATAAAAGAATATCTCTAATATCTATGCCATCCAAAGTAATTTTTCCAGCTTGTACTTCATATAGCCGTAACAACAGCTTGACTAAAGTACTTTTTCCCGAACCAGTCGAACCGACAATGGCAATAGTGTTACCCGCAGGAATATACAGGGAAAGATTTTTAATGACAGGTTGTCCCGGATAATAGGCAAAGGTAATGTTATCTAAGTTAACTTCTCCGCGAATCGCCTCCACTGGTAGAGATAAATGACCCGGATGAATGGCAATCGGAGTATCGAGCAAATCCATCACGCGATTGGTAGAAGCCATAGCACGCTGGTACAAGTCCAGAGTTTGTCCCAATCTGGTGAGGGGCCAAAGTAACCGTTGCGTGAGAAAAACGAGAACGCTATAAGTACCGACTGCTAAATTTCCCTCTACTACCTCCATACCGCCGTAGAGAAGGATAGCAGTAAATCCTGCCAAAATAACCATCCGAATCAGCGGAATGAAAGCAGCAGAAAGCGCGATCGCTCTACGATTACTCTGACGATAGGCTTCGCTTTCTTGTCTTAACCGTTCCAGTTCGTAAGCTTCGGTGGTGAAGCTTTTGATGGTAGTGATTCCGCTGAGGTTATTTGCCAGACGGCTATTGAGTAAACTAACTTTTTCTCGTACTTGAGCATAACGAGGTGCCAAACGTTTTTGAAAGACAATCGAACCCCACAGAATGAAGGGAATGGGTAAAACTGCCATCCAAGCAACATTGGGAGTCAGCCAGAAAAATGCCCCGCTAATAATTACTGCTGTCGTTACAACTTGTAAAATCTCATTGGCACCGATATCTAAAAAACGTTCTAATTGATTGATATCATCGTTGAGAATGGCTAATAGCCTGCCCGTACTGCGCTCTTCAAAATAAGCTAATTCTAAATTTTGGATATGATTGTAGGCATCCAAACGCAAGTCATGTTCGATGTGTTGTGCTATATTACGCCACAATTGTTCGTAGATATATTGAAAAAGAGATTCTAAACTCCAGATAATGACAGAAAGCACGGACAAGACTAAAAGCTGTCCAAAGATATCGGTAATCCCGAAACGAGCAATGAGGGAATCTTGACGTTGAACGACAACATCTACTGCCGCACCGATTAAAGCAGGGGGTGCGAGGTCGAAAAGTTTATTTAAAATCGAGCAAATTACTGCTTGCCAGATTAAAGGACGATATTTATGCCCATATTTTAATAAGCGGACGAGAGGATGCTTGGGTTGTTTTTTTGAATTTTCGTCGATCATTAATCAATTCTCAATAATTAGCAATATTACCTAGAAGGAGTCAGGATCGATTTGACTCAAGGCTCAATTAAAAACGAGCGGTTCTCCAAAATTAGTGTGTAAAACTCACCAATTTAAAATAGGTAATATTTTTTAAATATCTAGATTTTTAGCGAAATAAATAACATTTTTTTAAATTTTAAAGTCCAAAAATTATTGATTGAATATCTTTTTCTTCGTAAGTACTATTAGCGAATTAAAAGAAGATGAGTTGGCAATTCATTAAGTAAACCTTTAGATATATTAGCAAATTTGACTTTATTTCTCTTGCTTTTATTGGTTGAGTTTTTGAAGAACTAAAGCGAGTTCAAATGATAAATTTTTTAATCAAATAGCGGTTTCCCGATGGCTAAAACTCTACTTGATTCAAAGGATAACTACTAAAGATATAGTTCTAAAGATAGAGACATAAAATATGATAAGTGTCTTATTCTCCTATACTAAGGAAAGAAAAAACAGTCAATGGGTAAGGAAAAATTAGGGTTAGCTGATTTAGTCCATCAACTGCAGCAACCACTGAAGCGATCGCAAGGAAAATCCGTGACTCAATTAGAAGTTGCTCTAAACGTGAATCACGACAATCACATCTTCAGTCAATATTTTCTAAACGAGGAATAGATACCGTGACTGATGAGAGAGGTTGGCTTAATAGATTATTCGTTGGCGAAGGCGAGATGGCGAGGCTGATGCGTTCTTTTGATTGGACTCGTTCGCCTCTTGGAGCAGTTGAAGATTGGTCACAAAGCTTGCGAACGGCAGTGAGTATCTGTCTAAACTCTCGCTTTCCCATGGTGATTTGGTGGGGAGAAGAGTTAGTATTGCTCTACAATGATGCTTGGAGACCTATCCTGGGCAATAAGCATCCACGAGCTTTAGGAAGACCCGGACAGGAAATTTGGCCGGAAATTTGGGATATTATTGGCGCGCAGCTTAAAAGCGTGTTGGCGACAGGAGAAGCAACTTGGTCCGATGACCTACTGCTGCCAGTGAATCGATACGGCTATCATGAAGAAGCTTACTTTACCTACTCCTACAGCCCAATTTTTCTAGAAACGGGGGAAGTAGGAGGGGCATTTACTGCCGTTGCCGAAACAACTGAGAGAGTACTGGGGGAAAGGAGATTAGCTACTTTACAAAAGTTAGCAGCAAAGTCGGGGGAGGGGAAAACTGTAGAGCAAGCCTGCCGAATTGCAGTGCAAACCATAATAGATAACCCGATTGACATTCCCTTTGCCATAATTTATTTGCTCGATTCAGAGAAAACTGAAGCAGTTTTACAGGAAAGTACCCTTTTAGATACAAAAGCGATCGCCTCTCCCACTCGTGTAGACTTAACCCAAGACGAGAGTAATTCAGTCTGGCCAATAGCTTCAGTAGTTCAAAGCGGACGGGCAGTGCCGGTCGAGGATTTCGTGGAACGCTTTGGGGAACTGCCTGCAGGAGCATTGGCAATTCCACTACAGCAAGCTCTCGTTTTGCCCATTAGGGCAGCAGGACAGGACTCACTGGTGGGAGTACTTGTGGTTGGGATCAACCCCGGTCGAGCACTGGATGAAAACTACCGCCACTTTTTTGAGATGACAGCAGGACACTTGGCTACAGCGATCGCCAATGCCGATGCCTACCAAGCAGAACGCAAACGAGCCGAAGCACTAGCAGAACTGGACCGCGCTAAGACCACTTTTTTCAGTAACGTCAGTCACGAGTTTCGCACTCCATTGACTTTAATGTTAGGTCCGGCAGAGGATGCACTGGCAGATACCGATGCCCCCCTTCCTCCCCAACAACGAGAACGCATTGAAGTTTTACATCGCAATGGATTGCGATTACTGAAACTAGTCAACACCCTCCTCGATTTTTCTCGAATTGAGGTCGGTCGAGTTCAAACCGTCTACGAACCCACCGATTTGGCAACACTTACCACTGAACTTGCTAGTGTCTTTCGTTCCGCGATCGAACGAGTCGGTTTAACCTTTACTGTCGATTGCTCCCCTTTGCCCGAACCCGTTTATGTGGATCGGGAAATGTGGGAGAAAATCGTGTTGAATTTGCTTTCCAATGCTTTTAAATTTACTTTTGAGGGAGAGATTACCGTTACCTTGCATTGGGCTGGCGATGCGCGCGTTGAGTTGGCGGTGCGAGATACGGGAGTTGGCATTCCCACTGAAGAATTGTCCCATATCTTTGAACGGTTTTATCGACTACCAGGAACGAAGGGACGTACCTATGAGGGAACGGGGATTGGATTGTCTTTGGTTCAGGAATTAGTGCGATTGCACGGTGGTTCTATAGAGGTGTCGAGCGTGGTGGGCGAAGGAACTACTTTCACCGTATTCCTTCCCACTGGCTCTGCTCATTTACCGAAAGAGTGCATTGGAGCATCGCGAACAGTAGCCTCAACTGGAATGGGTGCATCTCCCTATATAGAAGAAGCGTTTCATTGGCTACCTGAAGAGGACACGGGAACACGGGGACACGGAGATATGGGGAGAAATCAAATCTCTGCGTCGCCGCGTCTCCCACTCTCCAAGTCTTCCTCTCCTACTAGGATTCTCCTTGCTGACGATAATAAAGATATGCGCGATTACGTGAAACGACTCTTGAGCGATCGCTACGAAGTAGAAGCCGTAAATGATGGCATGGCAGCGTTAGCGGCAATTCGGGAGCGGATTCCAGATTTAGTGCTTACCGATGTCATGATGCCCCGACTCGATGGCTTTGAGTTGTTAAGAAAACTGCGTGCCAATCCCGATACCAAAGAAATTCCTATCCTCATGTTATCTGCCCGTGCTGGAGAAGAATCGAGAGTTGAAGGACTCGAAGCCGGAGCCGATGATTACCTAATCAAGCCATTTTCGGCACGAGAACTGTTGGCACGAGTTGAGTCTAATTTGAAAATGGCGCGCCTGCGGCAGGAAGCGACGCGGCGAGAGCAGTTGATGCGACGGAAAGCCGAAGCACTAGCAGCAAAACTTGCGGTAGAACGCGATCGCTTGCGAGCGGAGATGAGCGAACGCCAGCAAGCAGAAGAGGCATTACACCAAAGCGAAGAGCATTTACGCTTGGTGCTGCAAAATATGCCAGTCATGATGAATGCTTTTGATGCCGACCTCAACATCTTGGTGTGGAATCGCGAGTGCGAAAGGGTGACGGGCTACAGTGCCGTAGAAATGATTGGGAATCCTCAGGCGTTAGAGCTTCTCTATCCAGATGAGAAGTATCGTCAATGGATGATTGCTGAATGGATGACACGCAGAGATGACTATCGAAATTGGGAATGGGACATTACTTGTAAAGACGGTAGCGTTAAAACCATTTCTTGGTCGAACATCTCAAGACACTTTCCCATTTCTGGCTGGACAACCTGGGGCACCGGGATAGATATCACCGAGCGCAAACAGGTGGAAGAAACCCTCAAAGAGAGGGAGGAGCGGTTTCGGCAACTGGCAGAAAAGGTACACGTTATTCCTTGGGAGGCAAATGCCATCACGGGTAATTTTACCTATGTCGGTCCCCAAGCCGTCGAAATTCTCGGTTATCCATTGTCTGATTGGTACGCTGACAATTTCTGGGCAGAGCACATCCACCCAGAGGATCGAGAGTGGACGATCCAGTATTGCTTAAACTCCTCGGTATCGCTCGACAACTACGAATTTGAATACAGAATGCTGGCAGCAGATGGAAGAGCCGTATGGCTATATGACCTTGTTAATGTTGTTCGGGATAAGAATGGACCGCAAATATTGCGTGGATTCATGATTGATATTACCGCTGCAAAGCACCGCGAAGCGGAACGCAAGCAGGCAGAAGAAGCTCTGCGCGAAAGTGAAGCCCGATTTCGCCACTTGGTAGACACCGCTCCCGTGATGGTTTGGATGTCTGGCACGGACAAGCTTTGTAACTACTTCAACAAAGGTTGGCTGGATTTTAGCGGACGAACAATGGAGCAAGAAGTGGGCAATGGTTGGGCAGAGGGAGTTCATCCTGACGATTTTCAGCATTGCTTGGATACCTACGTAAATGCTTTTGAGAACCGCCAGGAGTTCAACATGGAGTATCGCCTCAGAAGGTATGATGGGGAGTACCGCTGGATTCTTGATATCGGCGTACCGCGATTCACCCCAGAAGGATTTTTCCTGGGTTATATCGGCTCGTGTATTGATATTCACGATGCCAAGCACCGCGAAGCAGAACGCAAGCAGGCAGAGGAAGCCCTACGCGAAAGCGAAGACCGCTTGCGACTAGCAATTGAGGCAGCAAAGTTGGGGACGTGGGATTTCAATCCAGTAACAGGAGAACTCCAGTGGGACGAACGGTGTAAAGCAATGTTCGGTTTGCCACTCACGGCCAAGGTCAATTACGATGTCTTCCTCCTTGGTTTACACCCAGAAGACCGCGATCGTACCCACCAAGTCGTGCAATGGTCACTCAATCCGACCAGTGGTGGTAAGTTAGAGATTGAGTATCGCACCGTCGGTATTGAAGATGGTGTGGAGCGTTGGATAGCATCCAAAGGACAGGTATTCTTCAATCAGGAGAAAGAAGCAGTACGGTTCATTGGCACAGTCCTCGATATCACCGAGCGCAAGCGGGCAGAAGAAGCTCTGCGGGAAAGCGAGGAACGGTTCCGCCACATGGCTGACAATGCCCCCGTCACGATCTGGGTTACTGACTCTACTGCCTACTGCACCTACCTCAGCAAAAGCTGGTACGACTTTACGGGTCAGACTGAGGAAACTGGTTTGGGACTCGGGTGGATGAATGCCTTGCATCCAGAAGATCGCGACTCCGCCCAGAAAACTTTTCTAGCAGCTAACGATCGCCACGAGGCGTTCCGGATGGAGTACCGCTTGCGGCGCAAAGACGGCGAGTATCGCTGGGCAATCGATGCCGCTAGCCCCTGGTTCGGGTTGGACGGTCAGTTTAAAGGTTACATCGGCTCAGTGATTGACATTACAGAACGCAAACAGGCAGAAGCAGAAATTGTCAAACTTAACCAGTCCCTCGATCGCCGAGTCAAGGAGTTGGAAACCTTGCTTGAGGTCATCCCCATTGGAATCGGCATTGCTGAAGATCCACAATGTCAAAAGATCCGAATCAACCCCAGTTTTGCCAAGCAATTGGGGATTTCTTCAAACGTAAATGCTTCCCTCAGTGCTCTCCCTGATGAAAGACCCTCAAACTTTAAAGTGTACCGGGATGATAGAGAATTAACCTCTGAAGAGCTACCCATGCAGTATGCTGCCGCTCATAGTACCCAAGTTATAGATGTGGAAGTTGATGTGATGCATGAAGATGGAAAAATCTTGAAGCTATTAGCGTATGCTGCTCCGCTATTTGATGAATATGGTAAAACCAGAGGATGTGTCGGTGCCTTTCTAGATATCACTGAACGGGTGCAAACAGAAAACGAAATTCGCCAACTCAACGAAAGTCTAGAACAGCGCGTCCAAGAGCGTACCGCCCAACTAGAAGCAGCTAACAAAGAACTGGAATCTTTTTCCTACTCCGTCTCTCATGACTTGCGGGCACCGCTGCGGCATATTGCTGGATTTGTCGATTTGCTCGCAAAACGGCTGGAGTCATCCCAACTAGATGAAACCAGTCGTCGTTATCTCAAAATTATTGCCCAGACAACTAAACAGGCGGGCATTCTGATCGATGACTTGCTTGCCTTCTCTCGTATGGGTCGCTCAGAAATGCGCTTTATCTCAATCGACATGAACCAACTCGTGCAAGAAGTGCAACGGGAGCTTGAACCAGAAACGAATGGGCGAAATATTCATTGGCAGATTAATCCTTTGCCCAGTGTAAAAGGCGATCCACCGATGTTGCGACTAGTCTGGTGCAATTTGCTCGAAAACGCACTCAAGTACACCCGCTTGCAAACTCAGACAGAAATTGAGATTGGCAACATTAGCAACGAGCAGGAGGAGGTTTTCTTTGTGCGAGATAATGGCATTGGCTTTGATATGAAGTACGCTCACAAACTGTTTGGCATCTTTCAACGCTTGCATAGCGATCCGCAGTTTGAAGGCACTGGCATCGGACTGGCAAATATCCAACGCATCATTCATCGTCATGGAGGAAAAACTTGGGCTGAGGGAGTAGTCGATGGCGGAGCCACTTTCTATTTTTCTCTACCTAAGCAGTCACCAGTCATCAGTCCTCAGTCACCAGTAAACAGAATTTAGATAAAAAAATAAGGATAAAATAAAGCAACGGAGCGAACTTGTATGATGGTTAAGTCAATAACTGACTCTTGAGCGCAAGCGGAACAAGAGCAGCATGAAGTTAATCAGGACTTCTGAGAATTGTACTACTGCGTGAGTCATTGTTTGTTAAGGACTACCAGATTTTTCTCTCGTCTGGTCTATTTCCCAACCTACTGATTATAGGTGCTTTAAGAAAGGACATATTAACAATGGTGCAGGAAGAGACACACAACTATTTATTAGGGGTTATACCCAATGACAAAAAAGATTAGAGTCCCAGTTTTATCACCAGACGGTAAACCTCTCATGCCCACAACCTCAGCCCGTGCAAAGAAGTGGGTAGAAAGTGGTAAAGCCAAACCAGTATGGAACAACCTAAACATTTTTTGTGTACAGTTATTAGTCGAACCATCGGGAATAAATACTCAGCCTATTGCTATAGGCATTGATCCAGGAAAACATTTTTCAGGGATAGGTTGTGTTAGCCAAAAAGCAGTATTATTTACTGCTCATTTGGTCTTGCCGTTCAAGCGCGTCATTGCTCGAAAAGGCGCACAAAAGATATTGCGCCGTGCTAGAAGAGGAAGAAGAATTAAGCGTATTTACCGCCGACAGTTGCACTTTGAGAACTCCAGCCAAGGTGCAATTAGAAAGCGTAAAGGTGGAACTGTTACACCATTTGGATTTAGGAGTGGTGATTTAGTAGAAGCTACTAAAGGAAAATTAACTGTCAAAGGTTGGGTGGGTGGCTACTCACAAAAGAATAGAGTTATCAGTATTTATGATGTGAATTGGCGCAGATTAGGTCAGTTTTCTGTATCTAAAACTAAATTAATTAGGAGGTCAAATGGACTATGTGTAGTTTAAACCCTAACAGGATTCCTCTCACGCTTCACCTTCGGTAGAAGCGGAGAATCGTCGCCGAAATTGTTGAATGGATTTGAGATGATAGACTTGAAGCGCATTTTACTAGTAGAAGACAATCCCAATGATGTTGAATTAATATTGACTTCCCTGGCAGAAAATCACCTGGGTAATGAAGTAGTTGTAGTGCGAGATGGAGAAGAAGCACTCGACTATCTCTACCGAAGAGGCGTATTTAGATTGCGAATGGAGGGCAATCCGGTCGTGGTGTTGCTCGATCTTAAGCTGCCCAAAATTGATGGGCTAGAAGTCCTTGCAGAATTAAAAGCCAATCCAGCTCTACGCATGATTCCTGTTGTCGTGTTGACCTCTTCTCGCGAAGAGCCAGACTTGAGACAATGCTATGAGTTGAGTACTAATGCTTATGTAGTCAAACCCATTGACTTTCAAGAATTTGTCGAAGTAATTAAGCACGTGGGATTGTTTTGGGCTGTAGTGAATCAACCTCCTCCCGGATCTTCACCTATCACCAATAGAAATTAATTAGCAACGGGGCAAAGGCGATGAAAAAACTCCAGTTACTCTTACTTGAAGACAGCCCACTCGATGCAGAACTCATTCGCGCTACGCTCACGGAAGGTGGCATTGAGTTTGAACTAATGCTGGTGCAGTCCTGCAATGACTTTGTAGAAGCATTGAAAACGAAAACCTTTGACTTGATTCTTGCAGATTATTCATTGCCTGGCTTTGATGGCATTTCAGCCCTGGAGATTGCCCGTCGTCTCTGTCCTGAAGTGTCCTTTATTTTTGTTTCTGGTGCTCTAGGGGAAGAATTAGCTATCGAAACCCTCAAAAGTGGTGCAACAGATTACGTGCTCAAAGAACGGTTAGGGCGGCTCGTACCATCGGTACAGCGAGCATTGCGAGAAGCCGAGGAACGTCGTCAACGCATACGAGTTGAAGCAGAACGAGTTCAAATCCTGACGCGCTTACAACAGCAAGCCACTCAACTACACGGGTTGATGGATGCAGCTCTAATCATGAATTCGCACCGCTCGATTGAAGAAGTACTCCAGGCGATTACAGAACAGGCACGACTCATCATTGGTGCCCATCAGTCAGTTACCAGCATGACGATTAACCAGAATTGGGCGCAGTCAATCAATGCCGTCTCGCTGTCAGATAAATATGCAGCATGGCGCAATTATAACGAGCAGCTAGAAGGTTCGGGGATCTATATAGATATAGATGTTTGTCAATTGAACCGTCCCATGCGGCTAACGCAGCACCAACTAGAAGCCCATCCTCATTGGCAGGAATTGGGCAAAGAAGCTGGAAAACATCCTCCCCTAAGGGGTTGGCTTGCTGCTCCACTGGTGGGACGGGATAGACACAATATTGGCTTGATTCAATTATCCGATAAGTACGAGGGCGAATTTACCAAAGAAGACGAAGCTATTCTAGTTCAATTGGCACAAATGGCATCCGTAGCGATTGAAAATACGCGGCTGTATGAAGCAGAGCAGATTGCTCGCACTCAGGCAGAGGAAGCTAATCGTGTTAAAGATGAGTTTTTAGCTATCCTTTCTCACGAGCTGCGATCGCCTCTCAATGCTATCTTAGGCTGGTCGAAAATACTCCTCAAGCAAGAATTCGATCGAGCTACTACTGCTCAGGGGTTGGAAATTATTGAGCGCAACGCCCGGTTACAGACTCAGTTGATTGAAGATTTGCTTGATGTTTCTCGTATTCTTCGCGGCAAGCTCAGCCTGGATGTCTGTCCGGTAAATCTAGTATCCCTCATTCAAGGAGCACTTAATACCATGCGTCCGGCGGCTCAAGCTAAGTCAATTGAGATCGGATTCGAGATAATACGGGGAAAGGAGGAAATGGAGGACACGGGGAGGCGGGAACGTGGGGATGGGAGGAATGTAAATAAAAGTTTCTTCGCGTCTACGGACTCTGCAGTAAGACAAGCGTCTCCCCATCCTTCTTTTCAAGTTTCAGGAGACCCCAACCGCTTACAACAGGTTTTTTGGAATTTGCTGTCTAATGCCATTAAGTTTACCCCTCAAGGGGGACAAGTTGAGATAAGGCTGTCATTGGTCGCCGGTCATTCGTCATTAGTAGAAGAAGGACAAATCACAACTGACAAATCACAAAGGAATAATAACCAAGGACTAATGACAAAGGACAAATTTGCTCAAATACAGGTTAAGGATACTGGCAAGGGCATTAGCCCAGAGTTTTTACCCCATGTTTTTGAATATTTTCGTCAAGCGGATGCTTCCACGACTAGAACTCAGGGAGGACTGGGGCTTGGATTGGCAATTGTCCGTCATTTGGTGGAGTTACATGGGGGTACGGTAACGGTAGAAAGCCCGGGTGAAGGACAGGGAGCTACCTTTACAGTCAGGCTACCGATAATGAAAACTTCCTCAAAACCAGCTAAAGAGGATAACCTTTTCCCTCATTTCTCTGCTCTTAAAGGGCTGCAGGTACTGATTGTAGATGATGAACCAGATGCGCGGGAGTTTCTAGCTTTCCTGCTCGAACATAAGGGAGCATCAGTCACTGCCTTCGCCTCAGCCAATGAAGCTCTAAATTTCCTGATGCACTCCAAACCCGATTTACTGATCAGCGATATCGGCATGCCGGAAGTTGATGGCTATACACTGCTGCGCCAGATAAGAGCCTTAACGCCAGAACAAGGAGGTCAAATTCCGGCGATCGCCTTGACAGCTTATGCTAGAGAGATAGACCAACAGCAAGCGATCGCGGCAGGTTTTCAAAAGCACATTGCCAAGCCAATCCAGCCAGAAGAACTGATGAGGGTAATTACTCATTTGACTCGACGATTTGAATCTTAAGTACTTAAACAGAATTAATAACGCAAAAAAATAGTTCGCTCGTTCAAAGTTTAAAATTAATTTTTCCTGTCATCTATTCTCTCCTCTGCAACAATAACTTTAATTTTGTCCGACTACTGATCAGCTGACCTGTTGCCTGAAGAAACAATGTCCAATGCTTCAAAACCCGAAAACGAAGTCGCTCGCTTGGCGGCTCTCCATCGATATCGCATTCTCGACACCCCTGCCGAAGCTGCCTTCGATCGCATCACAGCCTTGGCGGCACGACTGTTTGATGTGCCGCTCGCGCTAGTTTCCCTGGTGGATGAGTCGAGAGCCTGGTTTAAGTCTTGCTATGGCTTTGATGCTCGTGAAATGCCACGAGACGACACGATTTGTAGTTTTGCCGTATTGTTTGAAGATGTTTTTGTGGTTCCAGATACCAAACAAGATTCCCGCTTCGTTTATAATCCATTCGTTCGTGGCGAACCGGGCATTCGCTTCTATGCGGGTGCTCCCTTACTGACTCCCGATGGCTTTAACCTGGGCACCCTCTGTCTATTAGACAGCAAGCCGCGAGATGAGTTAAGTGATGAACAGAAAGCCACCCTGACCGATCTGGCAGCAATGGTTGTAGATGAACTAGAGTTACGATTAGCAGCCCGTCAAATTGCTCAAATTGATGAAGCATTGCTAGAGGTGACGCGGAGCGTTTCAGCGGCAACGGGTGAAACCTTTTTTTCTGCTCTGGTACAACATTTCACGAAAGTTTTGGCAGTTGATTACGCTTATATGGGTCTACTCGTGAATCGCGAGCGAGAAGCCATTAAAACGATCGCCGTCTGTACTCGCGGTCAAATCGTTGACAACTTTGAATACTTGCTGCAGGATACCCCCTGTCAAGAGGTGCTTCGGCAACGAAAAATTTGTTGCTATCCCCGTGGTGTGCAAACTTTGTTTCCCAACGCTCCTTTATTGGAACCCCTAAGCGTAGAAAGTTATGTAGCGATTCCCTTCTTTGACTCGACTGGTGCACCCCTTGGATTATTGGGCGTGATGGATAGCAAGCCTTTGGAAAATATCCAGCTTGCAGAATCCTTACTGACGATCTTCGCTTTGCGCATTGGCACCGAATTGGAGCGACAGCGAACCGAAGCAGCAAGGCAACGAGCACACCGTGATTTGGAAAGTTTAGTCGAACGACGAACGGTTGAATTATCCAAAACAAACGAACTACTTCAATTAGAAATTAGAGAGCGACAGCAAGCTGAATTAGCCCTCCAGAAAGAACAGGAGATGCTCAAAGCACTGCTCGATAACGTGCAGGCAGGCATTGTGGCATGTAACGCGGAAGGAATTTTGACTTTGTTTAACCGAGCTGCCCGAGAATTTCATGGCTTGCCAGAGCAACCCCTGCCACCAGAACAGTGGGCAGAGCACTACGACCTGTATATGCCTGACGGCAAAACGCGGATACCGAAAGAGGAAATTCCATTATTTAAAGCATTGCAGGGGCAGACTGTTGGCAATGTTGAGATGACGATCGCACCCAAACAGGGAACAACACGAACCATACTAGCTAGTGGGCAGTTGCTCGTTGATGAGTGGGGCAACAAACAGGGAGCTGTTGTGGTGATGCATGACATCACCGAACGCAAAAAAGCAGAAGCCGAACGCGTCCAACTAATTCGGGAGCAAACCGCTCGCCAGAAAGCAGAAGCCGAGCGACAGCAAGCGGCATTTCTAGCAGAAATCAGCACTATGTTGGCATCCTCGCTGAATTATGAAGATACCTTAGCAAGGGTAGCCAATCTGGTGGTGATGTTTTTTGCAGATTGGTGTGCGATCGACCTGCTGCAACCCAACCAATCCATCACTAGAGTTGCCTTAGCTCACTGCGAGCCAGAAAAAATAAAATTAGGCTGGGAACTTCATCTACGATATCCCAAACAAATCGATGGAGCGGAGGGAATACCCAAGGTTCTGCGAACTGGGCAAACGGAAATAGTGACCGAAATTTCAGATGCCGCCTTGGGAACGATGGCTCGAGATGCTGAACATTTGCAAATTCTACGGGAATTGGGTTTAAAATCTTGTATCGTTTCACCACTGATTGCTCGCGGACAGATTTTAGGTGCAATTTCCTTTGTGACGGCTGAATCGGATCGCCGTTACACCAAGACCGATCTGGCTTTGGCAGAGAACATTGCTCATCGAGCCGCGATCGCCATCGACAATACCAATCTCTACAAAGCAGAACGAATTGCTCGCACAGAAGCTGAAGCAGCCAACCGGATCAAGGATGAGTTTCTGGCCGTTCTTTCCCACGAATTGCGCTCCCCCCTCAATCCCATTCTAGGTTGGTCTCAGTTGCTTCGCAGTGGTAGGTTGGATGCATCAAACACCGCTCAGGCGTTGGAGGCGATCGAGCGTAATGCCAGACTACAAACGCAACTGATCGAAGATTTGCTCGATGTATCTCGTATTCTGCAAGGTAAATTGGCTTTAAAGGTTAGCTCTGTCAATTTGGTCGATACGATCGAAGCTGCACTTGAAACGGTTCAATTAGCTGCAGAAACAAAAAGCATTCAAATTCAAACTCAATTTAATTTAGAAGTTAAACTCATTAAAGGCGATCCGAGTCGTATCCAGCAAATTGTGTGGAATTTGCTGTCCAATGCCATTAAGTTTACCCCACAAGGCGGACTGATTGAGGTAAAGCTGTCATCGGTCGCCGGTCATTCGTCATTGGTAGAAGAAGGACAAATCACAACTGACACTAATGACAAAGGACTAATGACAAAGGACAAATTTGCTCAAATTCAGGTTAGAGATACTGGCAAGGGCATTAACCCAGAGTTTCTACCTTACGTGTTTGAGTCCTTTCGTCAGGCGGACGCGACGACAACTCGCAAGTTTGGCGGATTGGGGTTAGGATTGGCGATCGCCCGTCACCTAGTCGAACTGCATGGAGGAACCATCATGGCAGAAAGTTTAGGGGAAGGACAAGGGGCTACTTTTACAGTTAGACTACCTCTTGCCGAGACAAGAGGAGAAGCTAAAGAAGCTAACAGAGCAGCTCCTTACTCTTTACTCTTGACTCGAATACGAATCTTAATAGTAGATGACGAACCAGATACAAGGGATTTTTTAACTTTCATGTTGGAGCAGCAAGGAGCAACAGTCACCGCAGTCGCCTCAGCCAACGAAGCTCTAAATTTCTTGAAGCAATCCAAACCCGATCTGCTCATCAGCGATATCGGTATGCCAAAGGTTGATGGCTATACACTGCTTCGTCGGATACGAGCCTTAGCCCCAGAACAAGGAGGTCAGATTCCGGCGATCGCCCTGACCTCCTATGCTAGGGATATAGACCGACAAGAAGCGATCGCGGCAGGTTTTCAGAAACACATCGCCAAGCCAGTTCAACCAGACAAGTTAGCTGCCCTGATCGCAGAACTTTTCAACTCGACAAACCTTTAGGCTTCAAAAACAACCCTAAGATTGCCTCGCTTCTTAGCAACCCGACAGGCAGTCGTACCCCCAGAACGTTCAAACTCTAGATCGAGAATAGTTGGTCCGACTGTCAGGTTTTGTAACGAGAGACTATGGATTGACTCTGGCAATACCGGATCGATAACGCGCACGCAATTACTGGGAGCATCGGGCACGATATGAATCATCATTTGCAACAGTTGAAAGATGGTTCCAGTTGCCCATGCCTGAGGAGAACAGGCGACGGGATAACGCACGGGGCTATTATCTTCAGTGCGTTCGTAGCCACAGAAAAGTTCTGGCGGACGCTGATAGGGCTGTTGCAAGGTCATGTCAATCACTCCTTGAGCCACTTCTAGGGCTTGGTCGATCGACCCGAGCGATCGCAAACCCATAGCGATGATGCCATTATCGTGAGGCCAAACCGAACCGATATGATAGCCCATTGGATTGTAAGCAGGGGACAAACTACTGAGAGTCCGAATGCCCCAACCGCTGAACATATCTGGTGCTTGCAACCGCTCGGCTACACTTTTGGCTTTGTCTGAATGGAGTATTCCCGTACTCAAGCAGTGACCGGGATTGGAAGTAATACTATCCACTGGCTTGCCTTCCCCATCTAACCCTAAGGCGCAATAATCTAAATCGGGAAGCCAAAAATCTCGATTAAAGCGGCTTTTGAGTTCTTGAGCATCCCTATACCATTTTTGGGACAAATCTTTGCGCTGCATGAGCTTGGCGATTTCACTCAGGCGAATTTTGGCAGCGTAAACATATCCCTGTACTTCACTTAAGGTAATCGGACCTAATGCCAGTCTCCCTTGCCGATTAACGATACAGTTTCCAGAATCCTTCCAACCTTGGTTGATCAAACCGCAAGGCGAACGACGGAAATAACTCAAATAACCCGTCTTTTTGCAGTTGCGGTCGATCCAGTCCATTGCCTCTAACGCAGCACTCCACAAATTTTCGATGGTTTCGCGATCGCCCGTCCAAGCATAATATTCTGCATAAAGAATCAACCAAAGAGGCGTGGCATCGACAGTTCCATAATAAGGCGTGTGGGGAATTTCGCCACAGCGGGCCATTTCCCCGAGACGCAACTCATGAAGAATTTTGCCCGGTTCCTCTTCTCGCCATTCATCCTCAGTTTTGCCCTGATATTCGGCTAGGAGAGATAAAGTATCTTTGGCGATCTTGGGATCGAGAATCAGCGTTTGCCAAGCAGCAATAATTGCATCTCTACCAAATAGAGTAGAAAACCAAGGAATTCCTGCCGACAGAACTTTGCCATTGCCAAAGCTTTGTCGTAGCAAATAGATATCTTGTTCGGCTTGTTCGATGACTTGATTAAACGCTTTGTTATCGGAACGAATTTTGGCAATTTGCTGTTGCCATTCCTGCTGTTCCATCGATTCGGCTGCTTTTGCTTGCATCAGAGTCATCGGTGTTCCCACTTTAGAAACGGAGCGATCGTCGGTTAAAAGTTGAACGCGATAGCCCAAGCGTAAAGTTTCGTGAGAGTTTAACTCCAGTTGCCAAACAGCAGTGTAACCCTTGCAATAATCTGGCTGACGCTGAGAAAATTGAATGCGAGACTCCATAACTGAGCCATCTAGTCCTCGATAGGCTAGATTTAATTCATCGGGTGTCCGAACTATTGAAGTTCCTGCACCATCGCCGTTTTCTGTCATCAAGCGCAGCAGTTGTCCGCGCTCTTTACGTTTCCAGCCGCGAATTTCAAACAGATCGACAAAATCGGCATCAAAACTCAGACTGAGTTCAAAACTGACTGGGTTGGTACTGTAATTGGTAATGGTTAACTCTTCAAAGAGTCCGCCATTAAGAATTATTTCTCTTTGAATGCCAATATTTTCTGCACCCGTATTACTTTTTTCTAGGTAGGGATTGGCACAGAGTACGGAAAGACCAAAGCCTCGGCGAGCAGTACTGCTGAGGAGAATGGGCAGATGACCGTCGATCTGTAACTCGAGACGACTTAAAAAACGAGTATCTCGACCAAATAGTCCCAAGCTACTTTGTTTATCTATTGTAAAATATCCGGGAATATTGCCCAGTGTATCTGCGATCAGAAAAATGTCATCGTCTTTAAGAGTAAGAGTTGAAATGCTCGATTCAGTTTGAACACAAGGCCATTCTGGAATCGATTCGGTCTCGGCATACACGAAGGTTTTACCTTCAAGTTCTAAAATTTCGGTCATGGCAAATCAGAGATGGGAAATAGCTTTTCACATCTGATGGAGTAGTTGTTATTGTTACTTCTGTCAAATGATGACAGAATTGGTACTTAATGACCAGTTATATCTAATAAGCAAAGTGATTATTATTACATTTTGATTAAACTTTTTTCAAGACTGGCAAAAAAATCAGTCGCCAGTCACCAGTAGGGGCTTTCCTGCCGTTTGCCCGTACAACTCACCAGCATCAGTTATGAGGTATCAGGTTTTAGATTAAATAATAATTTACCTAATACCTAATACCGATTTATGCCATTACTCCTTATCAATAATTTGTCGCTCAGACAGCCAGACGATTCAGTTCGACCGAGCGTGGTAAATGACCATTCTGGACAAACTGCTTTTCTAAAAGCTTTTGATACACTGCTTCGTAGCTATCTACCATATGTCGGACGCTAAAGTTAGCCACGACGCGATCGCGGCAAGTACGACGGTCGATCTCCCAGATGCGATCGAGGGCAGCAACGCATTCTTCAACATTGTTGCATAAGAATCCAGTTTTACCATCTTCGATGATCTCTTTTGTCGAGCCCAATGCCATGGCAATTACGGGGGTGCCTACTGCCATTGATTCGGTCATTACCAAGCCGAAAGGTTCTTGCCAAGTAATGGGAAAGAGAGTAGCTACTGCTTTGCCCATGAGTTCGCATTTAGTATTATGGTCAGCTTCTCCTAGATATTCAATCTGCTTACCATCAATTAATGGTTCGATTTCGTGGGCAAAAAACTCTCGGTCTACAGGATCGATTTTGCCTGCCATCTTTAGATGCCAACCAGAACGTTTAGCGATGGCGATCGCCAGATGGGGTCCTTTCTCCGGAGACATGCGACCTAAAAAAACCAGATAGGGAGAACTATCTGGCTGAGGGTGAAAGGGATAAATATTAATATCGATACCGTTATAAACTGTCGCTACATAGTTTAATCCCAAATCATTACGCCTCTGAGAATTGGAGATACTAATAAAATTTTGGGAACGATTATGAATCCAGATTTTTTCTGTTGTTGGCGTAATAATTCCGTGAGTGGTATAAACGGTTGGAGTTGTTACTAATCTGGCGTAGGGTAATGCTGCTACATCTATATGAGAGTGAATTAAATCGAATTCCCCTGCTCTCTCGAAAACCTTAGTTAGTTGCAGGGTCTCATAAACAGTATATTCTTCATTAGTCACACCTATTTTACGTAGAGCTTGCGGACAACTTGGTTCTAACCGAGCTAAAGTCTGGGAATCACCACTAGCAAAGAGAGTAACATCGTGACCGCGACGCACCAATTCATCGGTAAGGAGACTGACAATTAATTCCGTTCCGCCATAGGCAGGAGGTGGAACTTTTTCCCATAAGGGAGCAATTTGAGCGATTCGCATCTACAAACCTCCTCAAAAATAGAGTAAAAATAGAAGTGCTTACCGTTCTTCGCGAGAATACTTAAGAATTTTTTTTATTTATGTATTTGTTTGCGATCTGACTATACAGCTTTAATTTATGTTTTAGAAAAAATTAATATTTTTTACAATCCAGCTAAAGGTAGAGATTGCCACACCTTACAATTTATTAGTAATCCAAGCGCATTGGTAAGGTTTGAGAGTAAATTTGGCATAGATATCCTCGATACCTTGACCGCTGAGGAGATCGCACCATCTGTCTGTAATAGCTAGATTTAAGTCAGATAAACGCAGCTTTTGGGTGCGACGGCTGAGATTGTGGATACAAAAAATACTTTGCTCGCGATAAATACTTTGTCGCCAGAAGGCAAACAGCGATCGATTAAGAGGATGAAGTATATATTGAGTGGCATTGGGATGAAAAGCTGACTGGCGACGACGAATTTTAATTCTACGAGATAACTCTTTTAAAACAATTGATTGAGAAGAATGAGGATCTTGAAGTCGTGTGACTAAATGCTCGTAATCCCATTTGTAGCGGTTGATAGCACGATTACTGCCAGTTTTGACTACACCTTCCGTGTCGTTAGGAGTAGCGAGCAAACTGTGAATATAAAAAGCAGGAATTCCCTCAAGAGCCATCATAATCGTTTGGGAACAGATAAATCTCTCGATTTGCCACCTGTCCTTTCCTTTAACCGTTCCTTTCATGGCATCAAACCAAGAAATATTGATTTCGTAAGGACTTTCAGTTCCGTCGGGTTTTTGCCTCATGCTGATTTTGCCTCCAAATTTGGGCATCATCTCTAGCAATTGTTGATATTCGTCCTCGGCTAATAACCCTTCTGCCGGACGCAACCCAATGCCATCATGAGAAGCGGTGAAATTAAGATAGGCACAACCAACAGGTGCAGGCGGCATTCTCATCATCCAGGTTTTGAGATGATCGGATTTTCCTTGCATCAAAGCATTGAGTAATAACGGCGGAAGACTAAAATTGTAAATTGAGTGTGCTTCGTTACGATTGCCGAAATAACTAAGATTTTCTCGGTTTGGCACATTGGTTTCGGTAATTAGAGAAACTGAGGGGGCGACCATCTGTAAAATTTCTCGTAGTAACCGAACAACCACGTGTGTCTCGGGCAAATGAATGCAGGGAGTACCGAGACTTTTCCAAAGAAATCCCACCGCATCAAGTCGAATATATTTTGACCCAATCTCAACGTAAAATAAGATGATTCCGATCAACTCTATCAGTACATCTGGGTTGGCAAAATTGAGATCGATCTGATCGTTACTAAAAGTAGCCCAGACGTACTTTTCTCCATCAAGGGTATCGACCTTGACAAGGAGAGGGCTGCTGCGAGGACGCACGACTTGCGAAAGATCTTCAGTGGGATCTACTTCGATAAAATAATCGCAACCTGGTTTTTTGCCTTGCTTAAACTGTTCAAACCAAGCATGTTTGCTCGAAACATGATTGAGAACTAGATCGATCATTAAATTAAAATGCTCGGCAATACGTTTTATATCTTCCCAATCTCCCAATTCGGGATTGACCGTTAAATAATCAATAACTGCAAATCCGTCGTCGGAACTGTAGGGAAAGAAGGGGAGGATATGAATACCAGTAATGGTGTCTTGTAAGTATTGCTCAAAGAAGCGTTCTAGAGTAACGAGGGGTTTTTCTGTGGTGTTGCTGTAGATGCTGTCTCCGTAGGTAATTAATTGAATATTGTCTTCACTCCATTTGTTGAGATTTTCTTCTGGACAGTCGGCAAAATAATCTTGAATTAGAAAAAAAAGTTTATCTAATAATTTTTCTTGAACTTCTTTAGAGTAAAGCTTCTCCAGCAAAGGTTTAATTCGTAAGCAAAAATATTCAAATTGCATATAGGATTTAGTCATGAATCCGCAATTGACACCTTAAAAGCTAATGAGATCTGAAGGAAAGGATTTGTTCCCAGATAAACTCGTCAAGCTTAACACAACTCTAATTAATGAACTCGAAAAAGTTTTTGCTAGCCGATTGCCTAATTTACTGTGGTTTGAAGGAAAGATTAGCCTGACATTGTTAAAAATAATAAGAAATGTTTTGTTATTTTAATTCTTGGGAGTTTTATCGAGATAGATTAATATAAATGAGCTTTGTTTTTCTATCTATTAAATAGGATTAAGAGGTTATCTGAGAAGTCTTATTTGCTACATTCGATCCCCCCTAGCCCCCCTTGACAAGGGGGGAAAAGAATCAAAGTCCCCCTTGGTAAGGGGGATTTAGGGGGATCGAAAAACTTAAAACTGAGTTGAATCTACTTTTCAGACATCCTCTAAAATAGATTTGATTTTATTTAAACTTTTTGTCGATCGCAAACAATTAATTAGAGTTAATTATCAAATATTTTTGACCGATTTTATCCATGTTTTAGAGCTGATTCGTTAACTCGCTGAAATCTTTGTATAGTGAGACTCTTATTTGTTTAGTTCAAAAGAACTAAACAACAATAGAAAGGTAAGCAGATCGAGTAATCCAGCTTTCTTAAGATTTGCTTTATGAATCAGCTCTTAAATATTTTTACTTATTATTTGTCGTTTTTATTTTTTAACTAATATTATTCCAATAATTGATAAGAATAACTTAAAACTCATAGAAAAGGTAGCACTGGTCGATTTTTTTGATTGTATATAACTTACTTAATTATTTTAAGATAACTCATATAATCCTTAGTTAATTTGAATTTAAACTTTTTTTAATAAATAGCTGCAATATTAATAAATATACCTAATTTTTATAATGAAAATTGTGATTAAGCGAGTGGTTAAATCACATAAAATAAATACTTTTTTATAGAACTTAATGGTTGCCAGCTCTCCTCAGCCAGCTAATCAACTATTAGCAGCTTTACCAGAATCGGAATATGCAAGTCTTGTTCCTCATTTAGAAACAGTTTCTCTCCGTACCGGGCAAATTCTTTACCAACCCTACGAACTAATTGAATTTGTCTATTTTCCCAATCGAGCTATTGTTTCTCTAGTGGCGATTATGGAAGACGGTGCAACTACCGAAGTAGGATTAGTGGGTAAAGAGGGAATGGTAGGCTTACCCGTTATTTTAGGCAGTAACTGCAGTAGCAGACGTGCCATAGTACAGATCGGTAACGGTGCAGTGATGCTAAATGCCGACATTTTAAAAAGGGAATTCGATCGCGGCGGCGAACTACGAAGATTGTTATTGCTCTATACCCAAGGGTTACTTACTCAAGTCAGCCAAACTGCTGCTTGCAATCGTCAGCACGTCATCGAAGAAAGATTGGCTCGCTGGCTTTTATCGGTGCAAGATCGAGTCGAGCAGGATGAGTTTTTGCTAACTCAAGAAATGATCGCTTATATGCTTGGCGTGCGTCGTTCTGGAATAACAGTAGCTGCCAATATTTTACAAAGAGCGGGAATAATCAGCTATAGTCGCGGTCGCATTCATATTCGCGATCGCCAAGCTCTAGAAGCTACTGCTTGCGAATGTTATCGCCTCGTTAATCAAGAGTTTCAACGGTTGTTTGGGTTTAATTAAAAATTATTGTAAACTTATTCACACCCTAAGCAGCCATAATTTTACGTAGATTATTCTGTATTTAAAATTATGTAATTTTTCCGAAAAATCTATGAGATAACCTGAAAATTGACGGCATTTGCTAAAAACAATCCGAGAAAACTCGGTTTGTGTACACTACCGTACATACACCGCTCGGTGAAATCTGCGATTATGTATAGCATAAGATTCTAGGTAGTTACATATGGAACGAGATCGTAAGCAATTGACATCAATTGTAGATTTACAGGCTAATCTATGCCAATTTGGTCAAAAGGTATCGGAACTGTGTGACTTAGAATCCAATCGCCACCTCTCTAGTCAAGATGCCTATGATGAAATTAGAAACCTATGGCTACAACTGAAGAACTCTAGACCAGAAATCCTCGATATTCTGGCAAAATTGAGTGAAAAGGAACAATTAAATACATAAATGAGCCAACAGCAAGAAGCGAAAACTTTTGGCGACTGGGCAAAGATTGCGATCGCCAAACATTTTGACAAGATACTAAAACACGAAAACGAAGTACTGCAAGACAAAGATCCGGAAGAATTGCATCAAATGCGGGTTGGGATGCGTCGTTTGCGTAGTGCGATGACTGGCTTTGCTCCTGCCATAAATCTACCCAAACCAGCAGGCGAAAAACAAGTTGGCAAAGTTGCCAAAGTGCTGGGAAAGCTTAGAGATTTAGATGTTTTGCAAAAAAGTCTCAAAAGTGAAAACACTGCGCTTCCTGCGCGGGAACGGGGCTTACAAGGGGCTGAAGTAAATTCAGCCCACAGCCCCTCACCAAGTTCCCGCCCCCAGCGCACTCAATACGAACCAAATTTACCCTCAGCCGAACAAAAAAGCTTAGCTACTGTATTAAAGTTTCTCAAAAAGCAACGCAAGCAAGCTTTCAAGGAAGTTAAAACAATACTCTATGGAGATCGCTATATTCGCTTTAAACAGGAGTTACAAGACTGGCTGGAACAACCAAGTTATCAACCTATCGCTGCTCTTAAGATTGAATTGGTTTTACCCGATTTACTTTTACCCCAAATCGGTAAATTGTTACTTCATCCTGGCTGGTTAGTAGGAGTCGAAATTAAAGAAGGAGAGATCGAATATTTCGATGGAGTCGATCCCCAAATAGTAGAACAAACCCTTGAAAGTCGGGGAGAAATATTACACGATCTACGTAAAGAAGCCAAGCGCTCGCGCTACAATATGGCTTTGTTTACCCAATTTTATGGGGAAGCTTATCAAGACTATCTACAGCAAATCAAAGATATTCAAGAAATATTAGGTCAGATCCAAGACAGTTTTATTTTAGTAGAGTTCCTCGAATCAGTCTTAGAGTCGGATATTCACAAACAAATGCCAACTTTGGCAGAACAATTGAGTAAAACCCGCTTTCAAAAATGGCAGGAATGGGAAAAATTACAGCGGCACTTTCTTAATTGGGAAAAACGACAAGATTTGCGCACCATCGTGCAACATCCCCAATGAGCGATTGATTAATAGCGATCGCTTAACAATTACTATCAATAATTGGGCATTTTAAAATTGAACAAGGAGATGCAGAATGAAGTTTAATTTATTCTGACTCCTGATTCCTGACTCCTGACTCCTTCTTATACTAAATCCTGTTAAAATACAACATTTAAAAGTTGGGTAAAGGCAATTCGCAATTGGCAGTTCGCAATTGGCAATTCGCAGTTCGCAGTTCGCAATTAATAACTGCGTTCCATTCAGATTGCGGAGCAGTACTGCCAATTGTTATTGGGCAGAAGCTTTTTAGCCTAATTAAAACTCCCAAACGAAAAGTATGTTTTCAGAATCGGATTTGGTATTAAATATTGTAGTAGCCAGTTTTGTCTCATCCCACCTATCCTGTAAATAGAGGGTAATTGCAAGTTATGGAGAAGATAATAAATTATGGCTGGTTTTGAAAATCTTGTTAAAAAAGCCTTCTATTTGGGTGTAGGATTTGCTTCTTATGCCACAGAAAAAGCTAGTGCTACACTGAGCGAATTAAGGGTACAAGCCCAGAAGTTAGCAGATGAGATGGTAGAGAGAGGAGAACTTAGTACAGAAGAAGCTCGTAGATTTGTAGACGATATAGTCAGACAAGCACAACAGGAAAATGTGCCACCTTCTGAAGGGACAAATACAAAGGAGCGAGAACCCCGTCGCATCGAAATTCTTTCTGAAGATGAGGAACCCAGTCAAAAGAAAACAGACAATATAGATTCTTTACGTCAACAAGTCCAATCTTTGCAAGAAGAATTACGTCGTTTAAAACGGGAATAGAGAAAGAGGAAAGTAGTTTAATATTACAGTTTACTAACTATAGAATATGGAAGACTGGTGGAAAATTGTTGAGATGACAACAGAAGAAATGGAAAAATTTTTCCAAGAAGTAGGTTCAGCCGTTGAATCTTTTGCTGAAGAAGTTGGCGAAACAATTGAAGTTTTCGGCGAACAGCTACAGGAGATAATTGTCTCGGAAGTAGACCGACATCTACAAGATTTCCTCGACTTCCTCTCGGAAACGGGTATTGAAGCAGAAATAATTATTTTTGAAGACCTAGAAGAGTTTGCTGAAGAGTTTGGTGAAGAATCAGAGTTATTTGGTTTCAATTTCAAGCGACCTACTCCAGAAAACCATCCTGCTTGCATTGGTTGCCAACACTATCACGGTCGAGTTTATAACGGAAATTTATTAGTTTGCGCTATGCATCCCTATGGCTGGGATGATAACAATTGTCCTGATTGGGAGAGTAATACAAATAGTAAATTTACCTTTGATTAATTAATATTTTTTAAGTAAAAACTAATTAATAAAACTTCACATTAATGACGCTCCTTAGCTTTTTTTGTGTTCAATTTTTTCATATTGACTTAAGGTTTTTACTTAACAATAATTGCTAGGATAAATAGTAATAAAAAATAACGAAAAAACACTGGAAGAAAGTTCTGCCGCTGTGGTTCTTTGCTACACATCAAAGGAGAGCGATGTCAGATGTGTAGACAGTATATAGTTGGGCTAGAGCGTAAAGTGGAGTTTCTATCGCTTCCTCCACCTAATTGCTATTTGCAGGAGATTAAACTCTCCATCAGAGCGGTTGTAGGTAGTGAGCGTTGCTAGACCAAAAACTTAAAAAGTCGCTTGTCAAGCAAAACTGATTAGTTATCAACCCATAATCTAACCCTGGATTTTTTCCCAATCCGGGGTTATTTGTATCTTCTCGCCGGTCAATGAGTTAACAACAGTAACAATTGGATGGTATCTATTCAATTACTTTGCAATGAGAAAAAGTAGCTGCTTGTCCGCAAAATTGACCTTGGCGGTCAATTAAATTCCAAACAATCGCATCTTCAATCAAAAACCGCTTACCCTTACTAGAAATCCGAACTCCACGATAATCATCTACATATCCTTGTTTTGCTACTTGTTGCAATATTTGTTGTCTTTCTTCTCGATTGACTGGTTCGGCAGTTAACCGCGAAGGAGTCCGAGTAAAATCTTCCCAGGTCATCTCCCACAGTTGGAGTGCTCTTTGATTGCCATAATTAAGTATTGGGTCTGTTTGCGTGCCATGGGAAACGACGACAAAGGGAGCCAAAAATAAGGCTCGTGCTTGTTCTAAGGCAGTATCTTGTCTGGAGATCAGTTCGTAACCGAGTAGTTGTTGGAAACTATCTAGTAATATTTGACTCCAAGTTATTATTTGCGGTTTTTCCCAGACTGCTTGAAACATTAATAAGACGTGAGCGTCCAACGAACTAGGTATTCGTTAAGTCTAAAAGAAACAGAAAATATCAGTTAAGTAGAGAAAGCTACGCCTAAAATCAAAAATGTTCTAGCAGTCAAGACCGACCGAACAATGGTGTGAA